>NZ_JBNNPK010000023.1:0-49354 GCF_050275675.1 Allobosea sp. NPDC003192 | reverse complement strand
GGTCAACGAGATCAACAAGTCGGGCATCGCCACCGCCTTCGTCGACGAGAAGGGCCAGCTCAACGTCAAGGGCACGGGCTCGGAGGATCTCGAATTCGGTATCGGCGCCAACACCAGCGGCGCGCCCACCGGCGCCAACAGCGCCATCGTGGACGCCCAGACCGGTCTGGCCAACGCTTCCTTCGGCTTCCTCGCCGCCGACGCGGTCGCGGCGACCGCGATCAAGGGACCGACCGTCACCTCGGCGGTTCGCTCGAACCTGATCGACCAGTACAACGATCTGCGCGCCAAGATCGACGATCTTGCCAAGGACGCCGGCTTCAACGGCATCAACCTGCTCGCAGGTGACCGTCTCTCTGTCGTCTTCAACGAGAAGACCGGCAAGAACCAGACCAAGCTCGACGTTCAGGGCACGCAGCTGACCTCCGACAACCTCGGCATCACCAAGGCTGGCAACACCCAGCTCGCCGGCAGCACCAACTTCCAGAACGACTCCGATCTGGAAGCGGCGACCAAGTCGCTGACCGGCGCGCTGACCTCGCTGAAGTCGCTCTCCTCGACCTTCGGCGCCAACCTCTCGGTCGTCCAGACCCGCCAGGACTTCACCAAGGACATGGCGAACGTCCTGACCACCGGCGCCGACAGCCTCGTCAACGCCGACCTGAACCAGGAGGCCGCCTCCCTGCTCGCGCTGCAGACCCGTCAGCAGCTCTCGCAGCAGGCGCTCTCCCTCGCCAACCAGGCCGACCAGGGCGTCCTGCGTCTCCTCGGCTGATCTTCGGTCCGCAGGAGCGGATCACCCCGCAGAACGCGGGACGAAGCAAAAGAGCGGCGGAGCTTCGGCTCCGCCGCTTTCGTTTGCGCGAAGCGGTGTGATTAACCGTTTATTAGCCTTAACAAAGGATTGTCGGTCCCAAGCAAGCTGACTTAGCGCCGAATCGCGCTGTCTGAGGGACCTGAAATGGCCAACACCATCCTGTCGAACGGCGTCCGCAACAACCTGCTGACCCTCCAGCAGACCACGGCCCAGCAGGGTGTGATCCAGAACCGCCTGGCCACCGGCCGCAAGGTCAACAGCGCGATCGACAATCCGGTGAACTACTTCACCTCCGTGTCGCTGAACGATCGCTCCAGCCAGCTCACCAATCTGCTCGACGGCATCTCGAACGGCATCCAGACCATTCAGGCCGCCTCCAAGGGCATCGACGGCATCACCAAGCTGGTCCAGTCTCTGCAGTCGACCGTGAAGCAGGCCCAGGCCGACGCGGCCCAGAACCGTCCGACCAAGGCAGGCGGTGCCCTGGCGAACGCCACCGAGACCGCGGTGACCAGCAAGAGCCTGAAGGATGTCGCGCTCGACAAGCTGATCGGGGCGCCCGGCGCGGCTGCTCCGGCTGCGGCGACCGCCACCTCGCCTGGTCATCTCGGCATCAACACGACCACGAACACCAACGCGGCCTTCTCGATCACCGTCGGCTCGGACACTTATGAGGCGAGCTTCGCGCTGACGGCGACGACCACGGTTCGCGACATCGTCAACGAGATCAACAAGTCGGGCCTCGTGACGGCGTTCGTCGACGAGAAGGGTCAGCTCAACGTCAAGGGCAAGGGCTCGGAGACCGTCGAGTTCGGCTTCGGCGTCGGCAACGCCGGCCCCGCCGCCATCACTGCGGCGCAGGTCGCCGGCACCAACAGCAACGCCGCGATCAACTTTGCCGCCGGCGACGCTGATGTGGCCACCTCGACCATCACCTCGTCGAACATCACTTCGGCGGTGCGCTCGAATCTGATCGACCAGTTCAACGACCTGCGCGACAAGATCGACGATCTCGCCAAGGATTCGAGCTATAACGGCATCAACCTGCTCTCGGGCGACCGCCTCTCGATCGTCTTCAACGAGAAGACCGGCCGCAACCAGACCAAGCTCGACATCCAGGGCTCCAACCTTACTTCCGACAATCTGGGCATCCCGCGCGCGATCAACACGCAGCTCGCCGGCTTCATCAACTTCCAGAACGATATGGATCTCGAGAAGGCGACGGCCGCGCTGACGAGCTCGCTGAGCTCGCTGAAGTCGCTGGCCTCCACACTCGGCTCGAACCTCTCGGTCGCCCAGGCCCGCCAGGACTTCACCAAGGAACTCTCCAACGTCTTGATCACCGGCGCGGGCAACCTCGTCCTCGCCGATCCGAACGAGGAAGGCGCCAGCCTGCTGGCGCTCAACACCCGCCAGCAGCTCTCGCAGACCGCCCTCTCGCTCGCCAACCAGGCCGACCAGGGCGTCCTGCGCCTGTTCGGCTGACCCTTTCCTCCAGCCAGAAGGCGGGACAGACATGGCCCTCAAGGTCGAGCTCAAGCCGAACGAGCGCATCATCATCGGCTCGGTCGTCATCCGCAACGACGAGCAGCGCACGCGCTTCTTCATCGAGGGCGAGGCGCCGATCCTGCGCGAGAAGGACATCCTCACCGGCGCGACCGCCGACACGCCGGCCAAGAAGATCTACCTTGCGCTCCAGCTGATGTATCTGGCCGGCGATCCGACGGAGCAGCACGAAGTCTACTTCCAGCTCGTGCGCGATTTCCTGCAGGCGGCGCCGAGCGCTCTGCCGCATATGTCCGAAATCAATAACTGCATCTTAAGCGGTGAGCTCTACAAAGCGCTCAAGGCTGCCAAGAAGCTGATCTCTTACGAGGCGGAACTGCTCGAGCATGCAAAGCGGGTTTAATGCCTACGCCGCGGCGTCGAAGACGGCTCAGAACGTCCAGTCGCCGCGTGAACTCGAAGCCGGCCTGCTGCTCAAGGCGGGCGCCCGTCTGCAGATGATCGTCGATGACTGGGCCAGCCGTTCCGGCGATCTCGACGCAGCCCTGGCCTATAATCGCAAGCTCTGGACCCTTCTGGTGTCGGCGGTGGTAGCCGAGGACAATCCGCTGCCGGTCGAGATCAAGCGCAACATCCTCGGCCTCGCCAACTTCATCTTCAACCGGACCTTCCAGATCGCCGCCGCGCCTGAGCCGGCCGCGATCGGCATCCTCGTCAACATCAATCGCGACATCGCCGCCGGCCTGCGCGGCCGCTGAACGGCACGCAGGCGAGAGGCGAACACAAGAAAACGGCCCGGATCGCTCCGGGCCGTTTTCTTGTGTTCGCGGGCGCCGCCGCGACAGGATTAGAGATAGTTCGTCAGGCGCAGCTGCGACAGCATCGAGGTAGTCTGGTAGCTCGCCTGCAAGGTGGTCTGCAGCGCCAGGATCTGCATCGCCACCTCCTCCTTGCTGATGTCTTCGACCCCTGCCAGCGTCGTGCTCAGATAGTCCTTGGTCGCGGTATGCCGCTCCTTGGCCTGGGCCATCGCGGTCTGGGCCGAGCCGAGCTCGACGATGATTTCCGACGGGTTCTGCGTTCCCGTCGGAAAGCCGATATTGTTCCGAACCCGCTCGGTCATCGCCTCATAGCGCAGCTTCGAGTTCGGGTCGGTGGTCGGAAAAGTCTCCGCCGCCATGATCGCGAACTGCGCCAGGCCAGTGCGGAAGGCCTCCTCGTTGGCGCGGGCGCCGGCCGCCACCTGCTGGCCCTGGTCGACCTGGACGCTCGCCGTCGCCCTCGCCGGGCCGGCTGCATCGTCGCCCTGATACCAGATCACCGTATTGGCGGCGGTTCCGGGCGCCGGCGCGGCCGTTGCGGTGTCGAAGGGCGGCCCAGGCACTCGCAGCGGCGGGTTGCTCGGGCTGCCGGCAAAGAAGTCCTTGGCGGCGATCTGCGCCGAAGCAGCCGACAGCGATGTCTGCGCCTCGCGCGACAGCGCCGCGCCGATCGCAGTACGCAAGTTGGCGGCGGTGGCGTTGGCATCCACTCCGATGAGGAAGCCTTCGGCCGGGTCGCCCGTGGTGCCGGCCGCCCGCGCCGTCAAGGTGATCTCCTCGGTCGAACCGTCGGGGAGCGTCAGCGCGATCTTCAGCGTATCGCCCGGCTGCGGCTGGGTGGCGACGTTGACCGCGATGTCGGCCGGCGGCCCGGCATTGTAGGCCGTCGTCATCGCCGCCGTACTGCTGGAGGCGCCCGTCAGCTTGAAGCCATAGGGCAGCCCGGCCGCCTCCTCGGCGATCGTCGCATTCGTGCCGGCGCCGCCAGTGACGAGCCGGCCCATGCCGCCGGCGCCGATATCGGCCTGCTTGCGCTCGGAGATCAACTGCTTCAGTCCGGCATGGGTGGCGTCGCCATCCATGATCAGCGAATAGCTGACCGTCGGCTCGACATCGGAGGTCCGGCCGGAGAACAGGTAGCGCCCGTTGACCTGCAAGTTGAGCAGATCGAGCGTCTGCTTGAACTTCTCCTCGGCGAGCACCTGCGGCGAGGTGCGCCCGGTCGAGGTCTCGACATAGCTGTCCGGGCGCGCATCGGCGCGCGTCTCGCCGGCGAGCTTGGTGAAGTTCTCGACGGCCTTGGCCATCAGCTTCAGATTGACGTCGGCGCGCTGAATCCCGGTCAGGTAACCGTCGAGCGTCGAGAGCTTGTTGTTGAGATCGAGGCTGACGCCGCGGTCCATGCCGAGGCCGGCATAGGTCTCCGACTTCTTCTGCGTCGCGAGCTGGCGCTGCAGATCGTCGAGCTGGCCGCGCATCGAGACGAACTGGTTCGACTTGGCGAAACGGTAGGCGCCGGTGCCGGTGGCGGTGATGGTCATCGACTATCTCCTCACAGTCTCATCAGCACGTCGAGCAACTCCTTGACGGTGGAGATGACGCGTGCGTTGGCGGCGTAGGCGCTCTGCAGTTCGATCAGCGTCGACATTTCCTCGTCGACATTGACCTTGGTGTCCTCGAGGAAGCGGCTCTGCACCGAGGCGAAGGCGACCTGCTGGCCTTCATCGAGGCGCTTGGCCTGCTCGCTCGCCTGGCCCTGGCCGGCGACCACGCGCTGGACGAGGCTGGAGACCGTGCCGGTCGAGGTTGCGGTCGCGCCATCGAAGCCGGTCGCGTTGGTGAAGCTGCGCTGGCTCGAAGTCAGCCGGTCATAGAGGAATTTCGGCCGGGTCGTGTCGCCTTGCGGCGTCGCCGGGCTGGTATTGTAAACCACCAGACGGGAGCGATCGGCGATCAGGTCAGGATTGACGGCGATGCGCGAGGCGAAGCCGACCGACTGCGCGCCGCCATCGTAGGAGCCGGTATAGGCAGCGTTGTTGCGCCCGCCATCGACGAAGAACGGCAATTCGCCGGTGCCGCCGGTCAGCGAAGTCTGCGTCGGACGCGCGGTCAAGCCGACGACATCGCGCGTCCCGGCCGCGCCGTCATCGACGATGCGCAGCACCGAGCCGGTGTTGGAGACGGTGAAGCCCGTGCCCACGGCTGCCTGGATCTGCGCCGCGACAGAGGCCGGGCCGCCGGAGAAATCGATGCCGATGACGCGGTTGTTGGCATCGCCCTGGGCCGAGGCCGGCAGCGGCAACGACGCCGCCGAGTCGACGCGCACGAAGGTGAAGCGCTGCGTCTGGCCACCAGGTGTGACCTTGTAGTCGAGCGTCACCGAATTGCCGGACTGCAGCCCGGCGAGATCGACGTCGAAACCGGTGGCGGCGCCAGCGGTCGCCGCCGTGCCGGCGATCTCGCGATCGGAGAGCGCGCTGGAGAGCTGGGCGGCGATCTCGTCGAGCTGGGCTTGCGCCTTCACCAGCGTCTTGTCGCGCAGCTCGACCAGCGCCCCGATCTCGCCGGAGCGGAAGGTATTGTTGGCGATGGCGTCGAAGCTGTTGCCGGAAAGGTCGCGCGCGATGATCGTGCCGACGCTCCGCTGGGCGGGGTCGCTGCTCCATTGCGACTGAGGGCCGATATTGGCGCGCGCGTCGAACTCGAACTTGACCGTCGGGCGGCCATCGAAAAGCTGCGTGCCGGAGGCGGTGCTGATGCTGAGCGCGCCGTTAGGCCGTTCGTCGGTGCGGATCTCGACGTATTGCGACAGCTCTGAAACGATCCGATCGCGCTGGTCGCGCAGATCGGCGGTGGCGGAGGTCTGCTGGGCGTTGACGATGCGGGCGTTGACGCTGGTCAGCTGGTCGAGCAACTCGTTGACGCGGGTGACCGCCGAGCCGATGCCGGCCTCGGCCTGGGCGCGCTGCTGCTGGACGCCCTCCGACAGGCCGCGCAACCGGTTGGCGAGCTGGCTCGCCGCGTCGAGCACCGCCGTGCGGTTGGTGTAGGAGGACGGATCGTTCTGCAGCGCCTGCAGCGAACTGGTGAAGGTGCTGTACATCGAGTCCAGCGCGGTTGCGCTGCCGGGGGCACCGTAGAGCTGGTCGAGATTGGCGAAGACCTGGGCGCGGGTCGAGGTATAGGCCGCGCCCGAGCTCTCCTGCAGCAGCTGGTGCTGGACGATGCGATCGAGCAGCCGCTGAACGTTAGGATTGCTGACCCCGACGGTACCGCCACTGATCGAGTCGACGCTCGAGACATTGCGCCGGACATAGCCGGGCGTACCGGCATTGGCGACGTTCTGCGAGACGACGCCGATGCCGATCTGGGCGCTGTTCAGCCCGGAAATGGCGGTGCCGAGCGAAGTACTGAGACCCATCGTCAACTCCTGTCGTGCTGGTCCGGTCCGTTTCGGCCCGGCCCTTCTGGGCCGTCAGGCCGGGCTGCGCTCAGCCGCTCAGCGGATGATGTTGAAGACGTCGCGCAGCATCTCCTGCGCCGTCGAGATCACCTTGGTGTTGGCCGAATAGGCCTGCTGGGTGACGATCATCTTCGAGAACTCGTCGGCGATGTCGGTGTTCGACTGCTCGACATTGCCGCCGATCAGCGCCGAGGTGCCGAGACCGACGATCGGCGCACCGGACTCGATCGTCTCCTCGAAGGCGCCGCCGTCGAGGCGCTTCAGCGCATTGCCTGCATTGAAGCGGGCGACCGCGATCTGCGCCAGCGCCACGACCTGGCCGTTGCTGAAGGTGCCGATCACCTGGCCTTCGTTCGAGATCGAGACCCGGTCGAGCGTGCCGGCGGTGTAGCCGTTCTGGCGGATGCTGCGGGCGTCGATCTGGCCGCTGGTGTCGCCGTTCTGCGTCAGGCTGGTGCCGTTGGTGACGATGCTGATGGGAGCGCTGGCGGGCGATATCGCGGTGCCGCCGATCGTCATCGGCGGAATGGTGATGTTGCCGCTGGCGGGGTTCGTCATCTTGCCGGTGTTGTCGAACGTGATGTCGGTGTTGACGTTGCGGTAGGCGACGGTCGCGCCGGTCGCGCCGGTGTTTTCGGCGATGAACAGGTTCCAGGTGTCGGCCACCGCCGGCGGCCCGGCCGCAGCGTTGGAGACCTTGGCCCAGCGCAGTTCGACGCTCGTCGCCTTGCCGAGAGTGTCGTAGACCGTGACCTGGCCGCCGGGAATCGAGCGGTTGAGGAAGGTGGTCAGGTCGCTGCCGACAACGGTGCCGCTGCCGCCCGATGCTGTCGTGCCCGGGTTCGTGCCGAAGCCGGTGCCGGCGTTGAGCAGCTCGGAGCCCGGCGTCGAGGTGTTGGCGCTGTTCGTCTTCGGATAGGCCGGGATATTGGCGCTGTATTCGATCTGGGTGGTCGCCTTGGCCGGGAACTGGTCCTTGGTGATGCGCAGCACGTCGGGCTGGCTGCCGATCACCTGGCCGGTGACGGGGTCGATCTTCTGGCCCTTGAGATAGTAGCCCGCGCCATTGACGAGATAGCCGTCGGCGTCGAAGTCGAAATCGCCGCGGCGAGTGTAGAGATTGCTGTTGGAAAACAGCGTCGAGGCGCCGACGCCGCTCTGGCGCTGGTCGACCACGAAGAAGCCATCGCCGTTGATCGCAGCGTTGGTGTCGATGCGGGTGGCGTTGAGGTCGCCCTGGATCGTGTTGGTGGCGCGGCTATAGGAGGCGACCGAGCCGGCGATCTGCCGGTTCAGCGCCGAATCCGGCACGAGGTCGGAGAAGCTGGTATCGACCCGCTTGAAGCCGGCGGTGCGCGAGTTCGCGATGTTGCCGGAGATATTCTCGAGGGCATAGGACTGGGCCTGCATGCCCGTCACGGCCGTCGTCAGAGCACTGAAAACACCCATCGCAACCTCACTGGTCGTCAGACCTGGACAGCGCCCCCCATGGGCGGCATGTCGAACCGAGGGTGAGTTTGCACGGCCTGTGCCAGAGGCAGGCTTCAGATATTTCAAGAACTTGGATGGTTTTCGAAACGTTTCCCGACGTTTCCGACCGGGCAGATTCGTCCAGCGCCGGGCAAATTCTGCCGGGTTCAGCCGTCCTTGCCGCCCCAGCCCGAGAGATCGCCGGCGACATCCGACAATCCCGGCGGCGTCTCCTCGACGAAAGGCAGCGGACGGCAGACGGCAATGGCCGCAAGCCCGATCCGGGCGGTCAGCAACCCGTTGAGCACACCCTCGCCGAGCTTGGCCGAAAGGCGCGCCGCCAGCCCCTGGCCGAGCACCTGCTGGATGACGGCATCGCCCGCCGCCACGCCGCCGGTGACGACGAGATGGCCGAGGACCTGCCGCGCCAGCCTGAACAGCCCGAGCCCCCCCGGGCGGCCGGCATAGATGGTGGCGATCGCCCGCAGCAGCCGGGCGCAGGCGACGAGCACGAAGACGACGTCGACCAGTGCTCGCGGACTCACCGCCGTGACGAGCGAGACCCGCCGCGCCGCCTGAGCCACCTGCGCCTGCGCGAGGGCATCGAGCGGCGCGAGCAGGCTGCGCTCGGCGACAGTCAGCAGGTCGCGGGCAGCGAGCAGTTGCGGCGTATGGGCGGTCAGCTCCGCCCTGCCCTTCGCCGTCTCGGGCCGGCCGGCATAGAGCTTGTCGAGATCGGTGGCGACACCGCGTGCCTTGGCGAGATCGCTTTCGGCGAGGGCCGCGACGGCGCGCTCGCGCAGCGCCTCGACCCGCCGCTCGCGCAGGATGTCGCGCAGCACCCGGAGCAACATGACCAGCAGCGCCAGCGCGGCGACGCCGGCGCAAACCAGCGCCGCAACGCCGACGGCCGGATTGAGGGCGAGCAGCCAGCGGATCGTCTGCTCGGCCCATACCGTGACGGAGAGCGCCAGCAGGCCCGACAGCGCCGCGACGAACAGGCTGCCCCAGCTGAAGCGGCGACGCCTCGGCCGTGGAACCGCCACGGCCTCGGGCTCGATCGGCTCGACCTCCGGCACGATGGCGACATCGCCGTGCCCGCCGAAGACGGCGTCGTCGGACGATCCATTCTGCGGATCGAGACGGATGGCGCGCGGTGCCTTGCTCATGCTCGCCCCTCCCTCACGCCAGCCGATCGCCGATCAGGAATTCGAGCGCGCGGTCGAGGCGGATCTGCGGTGGTGGCGCGAGGCGCCCACCTGCATCCGGCTTGACCAACGGTGGCCGGAAGCGCGGCGCCCGGACATGCCAGCGTGGTGCGCTGGAATCGAAGATCGCTTCGGGTCGCTCTGGCAGATCGCCGGGGAAGATCGCCGCCTCCGTCTGCCCGTCGAAGACCTCGCCGTCGACGACCTCGCCTGCCTCAGGCACGCCGGCTATCGCCGGCAGCTCCTCGCGGCCCTCGCGGATGCGGACCTCTCGCGTGGCCCGGATCGCGGCGAAGGCCATAGCTTCGACCTTGGCACCCGCACCTTGCGCCCGCGCCGCGGCACGCGCGACCAGATACGACATCACCCCGGCGAGCCGGTCATGGCTCGTGTGGTGGAGGTGGTCGGCCTTGGTCGCGGCGAACAGCACCTTCTCGATCCGCGGCGCGAACAGGCTCGACAACAGGCTGTTGCGCCCGACGGCGAAGGCCGAAAGCGCCTGGCCAAGCGCGGTTTCGAGATCGGCGAGCGCGGCCGGGCCGGCATCGAGCGCCGCCAGCGCGTCGACCAGCACGATCTGCCGGTCGAGCCTGGCGAAGTGCTCGCGGAAGAACGGCCCAACCACGACGCGCTTATAGGCCTCGAAGCGCTCCGCCATCAGCCCGGCGAGCGTCCCGGCCTGCGGCTGCGCGCCCGGCGGTAGGTCGAGCGGGGCGAAGGTCAGCGCCGGCGAGCCTTCGAGATCGCCCGGCATCAGGAAGCGCCCGGGCGGCGTCACCGCCACCGCCTCGGGATCGGCCCGCAAGGCGGCGAGATAGGCCTTGAAGACGTCGCTGGCAGCCTCGGCCGCCATTTCGTCAGCCGGGCCGGCCGGGTCACGCTGCCCGAGATCGTCGAGCCAGGGCGCGGCGATGGCGAGCCGGTGCGCCTTGCGTGCATCTGCGACCGCCTGTGCCGACCAGCTCGCATAGTCCTGTCCGATCAGGGCGAGATCGAGCAGCCATTCGCCGGGATAGTCGACGATGTCGAGAGTCAGCGTCGCCGGGCCCTTGAACCAGCCTTCGGCGCGCTCGTAATCGATCTCGATCCTGAGTTCCGAGATGCGGCGCGTCGACTCCGGCCAGCGCCGATCCGATCCCGACAGCGCGGTACGATGCGCCTCATAGGGGAAGCGCGGAATCTCGGGATCCGGCTGTGGCACCAGCCTGACGCGGGCGATGCGGCCCTCGGCCGAGGCCTTTAGTACGGGCAATTTGGCGCCCTCGACTAGGTTCTGGATCAGTGCCGTGGTGAAAACCGTCTTGCCCGAACGCGACAGGCCGGTGACGCCGATGCGCAGGCGCGGCCGCGCCAGCCCGAGCAGGCTGTCGCCGAAGGCGAGCGCGGCATTGCGCGCCTCGTCGAGATAGGAACCGGACGCCATCAGGCGATCCGCATCATTCGTCCGGCCCCTCGCCGAGCGAGGCCGGCGTGACGAAGCGGTCGAGCCGGCCGCCCTGCGCCGCGAGGTCGCGCCAGTCCTCGATGGAGAAATCGATCACGGCGAGCCCGCAGGTCGGATATTTCTGCGCCATCCGCGCCGCCGCATAGCGGTCGCCATGGCCGGCGAGCTTGGCGGCGAGTTCCTCGAAGCCGGGATTATGGCCAATCATCAGCAGCGTGCGAACTTCAGGCTCGGTCTCCTGCACGACCTTGAGCAGGCGTTCCCGGCTGGCCTCGTAAATGCGCGGCTCGAACTGGGTCGCCGGCTTCTCGGGCAGCATCGGCTTGACCAGCTCCCAGGTCTCGACCGTGCGCTTGGCCGGCGAGATCAGGACGAGATCAGGCAGCAGCAGCTCTTCGGCGAGATAGCGGCCCATGACCGGGGCGGCTTCCCGCCCGCGCGTGGCGAGCGGCCGGTCGCGGTCGGCGGTGTTGGCAGGCCAGGCCGATTTGGCGTGGCGCAGGAGCATCAGGCGGCGCATGGCCGCCATCTAACCATGGCTGGCGGGATTTGCGAGTGGCACGCCCGCAGAACTCGCCACGGCGGCGAGCAGCATCGCCATCAGCCGGCCGGAATAGAGCGCGATCAGCCGCTCGCGCCCGCCCGGCTGCATCTCCAGCGGCGTGAGCTGGCCGTCGATCAGCATGGTCGAGAAGCCGTGGGTGACCGACCAGACGAAGAGGATTTCGGCGATATCCTCGTCGCCGGCATAGCTCGACGGCAAGCGCGTCAGCACATCGCTGTCGATCTCATGCCCGAGCGCCAGTTTCGTCTCGCGAACCAGGATGCCGAAGGCCCGGATCGCGGCGCGGCGCAGCTCGTCATCGTTGTTCTTCAAGCCGAGGCGCCCGAAGGCGACGCGGAAACGGCCGGGCCGGGCCAGTGCAACGGCAAGGTAAGCCTCGCAGATAGCCGCCAGCCGGTCGCCACCGGACGTCCTGGCCTTCGCGACCGCCGTCTCCATCTCCTGCGAGAGATCGTCGAAGCCGAGCGTCGCGATCGCGGTCAGCAGGCCGACGAGATTGCCGAAATGATGGGCCGGCGCCGCCGGCGAGACACCGGCGCGGCGTGCGCATTCGCGCAGGGTGAAGCCGCCGACGCCCTTCTCCGCAAGCACCGCCTCGGCCGCCTCGATCATCGCCTGGCGCAGGTCGCCATGGTGATAGCCGCCCCGCTTGCCGACCTTGCTGTCCATCGCACGCCCTGCCCGCACGCCGCCGCCATCGAACTTGACGGCGTTAAGATAACGCAATAGGACAAGCCCGCAACTAAACAGCGTCAAGATTGGAGCGCATGATGCCTCTCAGCCTGGACGACGCCTTCGCCCGGGCCGGCCAACTCGCCATGCTCGGCTGGGCCGCGCTGATCCTGCTGCCGCGCTGGCGCGGCATTTCGGCCGCGCTCGCCGGCTGGATCATTCCGGCCCTGCTCTCGCTCGGCTATGCCGTGCTGATCGCCGTGTACTGGCACGACGCCAAGGGCGGCTTCTCCTCGCTCGATTCGGTCGCAGCCCTGTTCGCCTCGAAGCCGTTGTTGCTCGCCGGCTGGGTTCATTACCTCGCCTTCGACCTCTTCCTCGGCAACTGGATCCTGCGCCGCTCGCAAGCGGAGGGAATCCCGCATTGGCTGATGCTGCCGGTGCTGCCTATGGTATTCCTCTTCGGACCGTTCGGCTTCATCACCTATGTGCTGATCGAAGCCTGTTTCCGCCTGGCGCGCGAGGACCGGATCGCGCGCCTGCAAGCTCGCCTCCCGGCCTGGCTGCCCGATCTCGAACTGGAGCCCCGCCTGACGGCCGCAGCCTTCGCCATGCTCGCTCTGGCGGTGCCGACTTTCTTCGCATGGCTGATCGACCCCAGGCAATTCCAAGGGGTCGACACCTGGATCAAGCCGCTGAAATTCGAGCTCTCGGTCGCCTTCTATTTGCTGACTTTGGCGCTGTTCCTGCCGCTCACGAGCGAGCGCTTCCGTGCCTCCTGGCTCGGGCGCTACCTGATCTGGCCCGTGATCGTGCCGATCGTTCTCGAAGTGCTCTATATCGCCTGGCGCGCCTCGCGGCTCGAAGCCTCGCACTATAATCGCGACGACTGGATCGGCATCGCGCTCTACACGCTCATGGGCATCGGTGCAGTGATGTTCACGATCGCGCCCGGTTTCCTCGCCTATGGGCTCGCCCGCCGCGACGCCGCCCCGATGCCGGAGGTCGTGCGCCGGTCGCTGGTCGTCGGCCTCGCGTTAACCTGCGTCTTCGGCCTCGCCACCGGTGCGATCCTCAGCTCCAGCGCCAGCGGGCACTATGTCGGCACCGTGCCCGATGCACACCGGACGATCCCCTTCCTCGGCTGGTCACTGACGATCGGCGACCTGCGAATCGCACATTTCCTCGGCCTGCACGCCCTCCAGATCATCCCGACGATCGGCATCCTGCTCTGGCTGATGACGCGGCAGGGCAAGGCCGGGCTCGTCGCACTCGGCACGGTCTCCACCGTCTACGCCGCGGTCACCATGGCTGCGCTCATCGCGGCGCTGCAGGCGCGCCCGCTCCTGGGACTAGGTTAAACGCTCAGTATCCGTTCGAGACGTCGTCGGGGCGTGGCGAGACCGGGGTTTTCGAGCATCGGAGCGCAGCATACTGCATGTACGCAAGTGCCGAAGCGCAGAAAAACACCAGTCGCAAACCGCCCTGACGACATCTCAAACGGATGCTCAGCGGTTCTCCCGCCGCGCCATGAAGGCGAGCTTCTCGAACAGCGAGACGTCCTGCTCGTTCTTGAGCAGCGCGCCGTGCAGCGGCGGGATCAGCTTGCGCGGATCGCGCTCGCGCAGCACCTCGGGGCCGATATCGTCGGCAACGAGGAGCTTCAGCCAGTCGAGCAGTTCGGAGGTCGAGGGCTTCTTCTTGATGCCGGGCACCTCGCGCACCTCGAAGAACAGGCGCAGCGCCTCCTCCATCAAGCGCTTCTTGATGCCGGGGAAATGGACCTCGACGATTCTCTGCATCGTCTCGGCGTCCGGGAAGCGGATATAGTGGAAGAAGCAGCGCCGCAGGAAGGCATCCGGCAACTCCTTCTCGTTGTTCGAGGTGATGATCATCACCGGCCGCTGCGCCGCTTTGATCGTCTCGCCGGTCTCGTAGACATGGAATTCCATGCGATCGAGCTCGAGCAGCAGGTCGTTCGGGAACTCGATATCGGCCTTGTCGATCTCGTCGATCAGCAGCACCGGGCGCACCGGCGAGACGAAGGCCTCCCAGAGCTTGCCGCGCTTGATGTAGTTGGCGATGTCGGAGACTCTGGAGTCGCCGAGCTGGCTGTCGCGCAGGCGGCTGACCGCGTCGTATTCGTAGAGTCCCTGCTGCGCCTTGGTCGTCGACTTGACATGCCAGGTCAGCAGCGGCGCGCCGAGCGCAGCCGCGATCTCCTCGGCCAGCACCGTCTTGCCGGTTCCGGGCTCGCCCTTGACCAGCAGGGGCCGCTCCAGCCGGATCGCAGCATTGACCGCCACGGTCAGGTCCTCGGTGGCGACGTAGGAGGCGGTGCCGGTAAAGCGCATGCGAAGCCCTTCATATGGCTGGCTCGCGACCGCACTGCCGCCGCGAATGGCATGTGCTTAGAGGCCAGCCGGCGGGGGAGCAAGTTTTCGTCAGCCTGAAGCGAGTTTTGGTTTGTGTTGCAAGGCCCTGGCAAGCAAAGCTGAGAGATCAACAGCTTCGCCTGATTCCCCAGAGGGTGACGTGGCCGGGACGATCGACCCTTCCGCCTATCGCGACGCCGTGGTTGTGCTCGCCACGGCCGGCGTGATCGTGCCCTTCGCCAAGCGCTTCCGCGTCAACTCGGTCGTGGCCTTCATGGCCTGCGGCGCCGTGCTCGGCCCCTATGGCCTCGGCGGCCTGGTCGCCAAGATCCCGATCCTCAGCACGATCACGGTCTCGAGCGCGGAGGCGCTCGCCGGCCCGGCCGAACTCGGCGTCGCCTTCCTGCTCTTCGTGATCGGGCTTGAACTGTCCTATGAACGCCTCAAGACCATGCGCCGGCTGGTCTTCGGGCTCGGCCTCGGTCAGGTCGCCTTCGGCGCCGCCGCGATCGGCGCGGTCGCCATCGCCTACGGCCAGCCGCCGGCGGCGGCGCTGCTGATCGGCACGGCGCTCGCTCTGTCCTCGACCGCGATGGTGGTCGAGTTGCTCTCGGCCCATCGCCGCATCACCTCCTCGGCCGGGCGAGCCAGTTTCGCCATCCTGCTTTGCCAGGACCTCGCGGTGATCCCGCTGCTCTTCCTGGTCAGCGTGCTCGGCACCCAGGAGAACGGCTCGCTGCTCGTTGGCCTGACGCAGGCGCTGCTGCAGGCTGTCGCCGCCATTGCGGCCATCACCGTGATCGGTCGCCTCGCGATGCGCCCGCTCTTTCGCCTGGTCGCCTCGACCGATTCCTCGGAGAGCTTCATGGCGGCGACCCTGCTGGTCGCGCTCGGCACCGGGCTGATCGCGGCGGCGGCGGGCCTCTCCATGGGACTGGGCGCGTTCATCGCCGGGCTGCTGCTGGCCGAAACCGAATATCGCCGCGCCATCGAGGTGACGATCGAGCCGTTCAAGTCGCTGCTGATCGGCGTCTTCTTCCTGACCGTCGGCATGGGCGTGAACCCGGCGGCGCTGGCGGCCCAGCCGGTCGCGATCCTCAGCATCGCCATCGGCCTCTTCCTCGCAAAGGCCGCGATCACCTTCCTGCTCGCCCGCTATTTCAAACTCTCGGTGCCGACCGCGCTCGAGACCGCGATCATGGTCGGCCCGGGCGGCGAATTCGCCTTCGTGCTGCTGACCGCATCTGTCGCCGCCAAGCTGGTGGACCAGAGCGCGGCCTCGCTCGTGCTGGCGGGCGTCTCGCTGACCATGATCTTCCTGCCGCTCGCCGCCCGCGTGGCGCGGACGCTGTCCGCCCGCCTTGCCCCGGCAGTGAAGCTTCCCGACGAAGCGAACATCCTGCCGCCGGACGATCACGCCCCGCGCGCTATCGTCGTTGGCCTCGGCCGTGTCGGCCGCCTGGTCGGCGAGATGCTTTCGCAACACAAGGTGCCCTACATCGCTGTCGACGCCGATCCCACGCTGATCGCGGCGCAGCGCCGCGCAGGGCGCCCGGCCTTCTACGGCAACGCCACCAGACCAGATTTCCTGCGGCTCTGCGGCCTGGAGGAGGCGACCGCGCTGATCGTCACCATCGACAATCCCCGCGCCGTCGACGACATCGTCGCGGCAGCGCGCGGCATGCGCCCGGACCTGGTGATCGTCGCTCGCGCCCGCGACGCCAAGCATGCCCGCCATCTCTACGAGATCGGCGTCAACGACGCCGTGCCGGAGACGATCGAGGCCAGCCTGCAATTGTCGGAAGCGGCGCTGGTCGGCCTCGGCGTGCCGATGGGCCTCGTCATCGCCTCTGTGCACCAGCGCCGCGACGATTTCCGCAGCGAACTCAAGCCAGCGAGCGCACCGCAGCCGGCGCTGCCACGGCATGCGCGGTCGCGGAGGTTGTGACCCCGCGCGCCTGATCGACGCTCTAGGCGAATTCCTTCCGCTCCGCCGGCTCCAGCCGGACCGAGAGCGCTGTCGTCGAGGCCGGCGCCAGCTCGGGCCGTGCTGCCTTGCCCGCCGCAGCGGCCTGCATCGCCCGGCGCATATGGCCGTAGAACTGCTCGGCGCTACTGTGCCAACTATGGCGCTGTGCCAGTTCCAACCCGGCCTCGCGCGGCAGGCGGAGGGCCGAGAGCGCGGCCTGGCGCAGATCCTCGTGCAGCACCGCCGCCTCGCTGCCGGCGAAGACGTCGCTCGGTCCCTGCACCGGGAAGGCTGCCACTGGCAGGCCGCTGGCCGCGGCCTCCAGCAGCACGATGCCGAAGGTGTCGGTCAGGCTCGGGAACACGAAGACATCGGAGGATGCATAAATGGCAGCAAGATCCTCGCCTTCGCGCGCCCCGAGGAAATGCGCCTCCGGGAAGGCGCGCATGAGGTCGGCGCGGGCGGGGCCGTCGCCGACCACGACCTTGCTGCCGGGCAGGCGCAACGACAGGAAGGCCTCGAGGTTCTTCTCGACCGCGACCCGGCCGACGCTGAGGAAGATCGGCCGCGGCAGGTCGAGCACGCTTTCGGCTCGCGGATGGAACAGGGAGAGATCGACGCCTCGCCCCCAGCGCAGGATGCGCTCGAAGCCATGGGCACCGAGCTCCGCCTCGACGGTCGCGGTCGAGACCATCACGCCCGCCGCCGGCCCATGGAAGCGGCGCAGGAATCGGTAGCTCCAGCTCTCCGGTATCGGCCAGCGCGCCGCTACATATTGCGGGAAGCGGGTGTGGTAGCTCGTGGTGAAGGTCCGCTTCTGGGCGAGGCAGACGGCGCGCGTCAGCCAGCCGATCGGCCCTTCGGTCGCGATATGGATATGATCCGGGCCGAACTCGGCGATGCGCCTGGCGACATGGCGGCGCGTCGCAAGCGCAATGCGGATATCGGGATAAGACGGCAAGCCGACCTGCCAGAAGCCTTCCGGCGTCAGCATCTGCGGGGTGACGCCGAATTCCGGCGCCGCCTCGACCATCCGCTCCAGCGAGCGCACCACGCCGTTGATCTGCGGGCGCCAGGCGTCCGTCGCGATCAGGACGCGCATCACGCGGCCTCGACGAGGCTCGGCACTGGAGTCGGGCGAGTCGCAGGAATAGCCGGCTTCTCGCCCTTCAGCCGATGCTGCGGCCAGCGCACGATCTCGAAGCGGCCATCGTCATGCTCGACCACCGCCGTGCAGCTTTCGACCCAGTCGCCGGTGTTGATATAGGTCAGCCCGTCGATGTCCCGTCGGGCGGCGTGGTGGATGTGGCCGCAGATAACGCCGTCGGCCTTGTGCCGGCGCGCTTCGTCGGCGAGGCACTGCTCGAACTCGCCGATATAGTTCACGGCGTTCTTGACCTTGTGCTTGGCCCAGGCCGAGAGCGACCAGTGCGGCAGGCGTAAGGTCCGGCGCACCCGGTTGATGCCATGATTGAGGAAGAGTGCGATCGTGTAGGCCCAGTCCCCCAGCAGCGCGAGCCATTTGGCGTTGCGCACGACGAGGTCGAACAGGTCGCCATGGATGATGAGCATGCGCTTGCCGTCCGCGGTCTCGTGGACGATGTCGTCGACCAGGGTGATGCCGCCGAACTGCAGGCCGGTATAATCGCGCAGGAAGTCGTCGTGGTTGCCGGTGACGTAGATCAGCCTCGAGCCCTTGCGCACCTTGCGCAGCAGCTTCTGCACCACGTCGTTGTGGGACTGAGGGAAGTACCAGCCGCTCTTCAGCCGCCAGCCGTCGATGATGTCGCCGACCAGATAGATCGTCGGCGCATCATAGGCGCGCAGGAACTCCAGCACGAGGTCCGCCTGGGCGCCCCGCGTGCCCAGATGCAGGTCCGAGATGAAGATGCTACGAACCTGCTTGGCGTCGCTGTCGTCGCTCATACCCGCCGACCCATCCTGTTGCGATGCCTGCGGCGTGTGTCTGATTTGCACTACGCTTTGATGACGCGGCGGCGAAAGCATGCTTTGCCTGCCGGCACAGGAACGGACCTTTCCGGGAGACGACCATGGATCTGGGTATCGCCGGCCGCACGGCCATCGTTTGCGCCTCGAGCAAGGGGCTGGGCCGCGGCTGCGCGCAGGCACTGGCCGAGGCGGGCTGCAAGGTCATCGTCAACGGCCGCGACGGCAAGACGCTGGAGGAGACCGCTGCTGCGATCCGCGCCAGCACCGGCGCGACCGTGATCGCTGTCGTCGCCGACGTCGGGACCAAGGCGGGCCAGGACGCGCTGCTCGCGGCGGCACCCAATCCCGACATCCTCGTCAACAACAATGGCGGCCCGCCGCCAAAACCCTTCCGCGAGGTGACGCGCGAGGGGCTGCTCGAAGGCGTCGCCCAGAACATGGCGACACCGCTCGAACTGGTGCAGCGCGTCGTCGACGGCATGATCGAGCGGCGCTTCGGCCGCATCGTCAACATCACCTCGGCGAGCGTGCTGACGCCGCTGACCGGCCTCGACGTCTCCTCCGCCGCCCGCGCCGGCCTCACCGCCTTCCTCGCCGGCGTGGCGCGCGAGATTGCCCATGCCAACGTCACCATCAACAACATCCTGCCCGGCGTGTTCGACACCGACCGGATCAAGACCGCGACCAACAAGGTCGCCGAGATGCAGGGCATCAGCATCGAGGAAGCGACGAAGCGGCGGCTCGCTGCCGTCCCGGCCGGCCGCCTGGGCACGCCCGACGAGTTCGGCAAGCTCTGCGCCTTCATCGCCAGCGCCCATGCCGGCTACATCACCGGCCAGAACTTCCTGATCGACGGCGGTTCGTTCCGGGCGAATTTCTGACATCGAACCGGCCGGGTCGCGTCAGGGCGCGCCCCGGCACTCACGTCCGCAATCCGCTTGAGTCCGATGACCATCGCCTATCGACGAGCCGTCCCCGAAGACACGCCCGCCTGCGTCGTCCTGCGCGGCAGGACACGCGAGAACGCCTTCTCGGTCGAACGGCTCGCGGAGGCGGGCGTCACGCTCGAAAGCTGGCGCGCCGCCGTCGCCGACGGCAGTCTGCCCGGCCAGGTGGCAACGCTCGATGGCGAGATCATCGGCTACTGCTTCGGTGAACGCGAGACCGGCGAGATCGCCGTGGTGGCGCTGCTGCCGGACCATGAGGGACAGGGCGTCGGCAGGACGCTCCTCGCCCTCGTTGTCGCGGAGCTCAAAGGGCTCGGCTTCGACAGGCTGTTCCTGAGCTGCTCGTCCGATCCCGCGGTGCGCTCCTATGGTTTCTATCGCCATCTCGGCTGGCGCTCGACCGGCAGCTTCGACGATCGCGGCGACGAGATCCTCGAATACCGCCTCGCCTGACCTGCGCTGCCAGCGCCTCCCGCATCGCGCCGGTCCGATTTGCAAGATCGACGCTTGGAACGGCCTCGCACCCGTGTTCTAAGGGCTGGACGTCTTGCACAAGACCTCCAGTCCTCGCGCCCGACCTGTTCCCGTGTCACCGCTCCTCGGCATCAGCCTCAAGCTGCTTTCGGCCTTGTCGTTCACGCTGATGTCGGCCGGCATCAAGACGCTGGCCTCGCGCTATCCGACCGGCGAGCTCGTCTTCTTCCGCTCCTTCTTCGCGCTGATCCCGCTGATCATCTGGCTGGCCTGGCGCCATGAATTCCCCGAAGCGCTCAAGACCAGCAATCTGCGCGGCCATCTCAAGCGCGGCGTCATCGGCTCGACCGGCATGTTCCTCGGCTTCGCCGCGCTGCATCTGCTGCCGCTCTCGGACGCCGTCGCGATCGGCTATGCCGCGCCATTGATCGTCGTCGTGCTGGCGGCGCTGATCCTCAAGGAACGGGTCCGCATTTATCGCTGGACCGCCGTCGCTGTCGGCTTCCTCGGCGTGCTCCTGATGCTCTCCCCGCACATGGGTGCGCAGGCCTTTGGCCACGGGCTCTCGGGCGGACCTGCCATCGGCGCCCTGCTCGCGCTCGCCGGCGCCTTCTGCTCGGCCTTCGCCTCGGTCGAGGTCCGGCTTCTGACCCACACCGAGAAGACCGGCGCCATCGTCTTCTACTTCATGTCGCTGACCTCGCTGCTCGGCCTGCTGACCCTCGCGCTCGGCTGGACCGTGCCCGACCTCGAGGACTTCGTCCTGCTCGTCACCATCGGCGTGCTCGGCGGCCTCGGCCAGATGCTGCTGGTCCAGGCCTATCGCTATGGCGACGCCTCGCTGATCGCGCCCTTCGAATATTCGACGATGATCTGGGCGACGGCGCTGGGCTGGTTCGTCTTCGGCGAATGGCCGGTGATGGCCGTGCTCCTGGGCTCGCTGATCGTGATCGCCTCCGGCATCTACGTCATCCTGCGCGAGCAGCAGCTCGGTCTCCTCAAGAAGGAGACCCGCGAGGTCGGCCCGTCCCGTTCTGTCTGAAGCCGCTCGACTTGCCGCATGCAGCGATCCGAGGCATTGTCCGCTAGGACAAACAATCGTTCTCTATCCCAAACGGATTGGGGGAGACGGCAGGCAAGAGCGCAATGGGCATCGAAACCAGGGAACGTGGCGGGCGCGAGCTGGAATCCGGCGCGCAGGTGATCTCGGGCCAGCTCGGCAAGACGATCCAGCGGCTGCGCAAGGCCTATAACCTCTCCCTCTCGGAGCTGGCCGAGCAGTCCGGCGTCGCCAAGTCGATCATCAGCCAGATCGAGCGCAACGAGACCAATCCGACGCTGGCGACGATCTGGCGGCTGTCACAGGCGCTCGACGTCTCGATCGAGCGCGTGCTCTCGACCAATGAGGAAGAGGCCTTCATCGAGAAGATCGCCCGGCCCGACACGCCGATCCTGGTCTCCGAGGACGGCAAGCTGCGCCTCGCCATCATCGGCTGGATCAAGACGGTCGAATGGCTGCAATGGTACGAAGTCAGCGCCGAGCCCGGCGGCGAGCTCGACTCGGAAGGGCATCAGCGCGGCTCGATCGAATCGCTCTCGGTCAGCGCCGGCGAGTTCGAGGTCGAGGTCGGCGGCATCACGCAGCGCGCCAAGGCCGGCGAGACCCTGCGCTATCGCTGCGACCGCCAGCACGTCGTCCGCTGCATCGGCGACCAGCCCGGCACCGCGCTGATGGTCTGCATCCTCAAGGCGGCCGTGATGGACTGAAGGGCTCGCCCGCGAGCACTTATCTGTTTCCTAGCAGGACTAGCCGCCAGCCGCCTTCTGCGGCCGCGGCGGCCCCTGCACCGCCGGCAGCGACTTCAGATACTCCGCCATCGCGAGCCGGTCGGCATCCGGCAACTGCGCCATGTTGCGCACCACCGCCGCCATCGAGCCGCCGACATTGTCGAAGCCCGGCGTGAAGCCGGTCTTGAGCAATTCGGCGATCTCGGCCTTCGACCACTTGCCGAGCCCGTCATCGGCCTGGGTGATGTTCGGAACCCAGCCCTTGCCTTCCGGATCGGGACCGCCGGCGAAGCGCGTCGCCTGGACGATGGCGCCGAGCTGGTTGCGACTGGAATGGCACTCGGCGCAGTGCCCCGGTCCGTTCACCAGATAGGCGCCGCGATTCCATTCTTCGCTCTTGCCCGGATCGGCCTTGAACGGCGCTCCGTCGAAGAAGAGCAGCTTCCAGCCGCCGACGGCGCGGCGGATGTTGAAGGGAAAGCCGAGCTCATGGCCGGGCGCCTTGCCCTCGACCGAGGGCAGCGTGCGGATATAGGCGAGGAGATCGGCGACAGCCTTCGCCGGCATCAGCCGGTAGGAGGTATAGGGAAAGGCCGGGTAATAATGCTGGCCCGCGGGCGAGACTCCGGCGGTCATCGCCTGGATGAAGTCGGCCGTGCCCCAATTGCCGATGCCGTCGCGGGTATGCGGCGAGATGTTCGGGACGTGGAACTTGCCGAAGGGCGAGTCCAGCACCAGCCCGCCTCCGAGCCTCGTCTTGTCGTCCTGGCCGGGCGTCGCATGGCAGGAGGCGCAGCCGCCGGCGGCGAACAGCAGCTTGCCGTTCTCGACATCGGGCGCCGGCAGCGTGCCGACCTCCGGCCCCGGCGAAACCACGCGTGGATCGGTGAGGACGAAGAAGCCGGCGATGCCGAGCGCGATGAAGACCAGAAGCGTGATCAGCAGGCGGCGCATCGGTTCCTCATTCGGTTATCCCGGGCAAACAACGCTCGTATCGCGACAGGGTTCGAACCGGATGCCACCGACGAATGGAGCGGGCCTCCACAAGGAAGCCCGCTCCTTCGATCAGGTCAAATCTGCAGGTAAATCTGATGGCGGCAGGCCGCCCGTCACTTCTTGATGCGGTAGGTCTCGTGACAGCCGCCGCAATTCTTGGTGGCGTCGCCGAAGGCGGTGCGGAAGCCCGCGAGATCGGTCACGGCCGCGCCCTTGCCAGCGTCGGCCTCGAACTTGGCGAAGGCAGCCTTGAAGCCGGCCTGGTCCTCCCAGATTTTCGGAGCCGCAGTGGTCTCGCCGCCGGTCTTAGCGGTATCCGGATAGAGACCCGGCATCTTCTTGGCGGCATCGCCATAGGCCTTGAACACCGCCTGCGCCTTGGCAGCGTCGAACGGCGCCTCGCCCTTGGCCATCGCCGCGCCCTCGCGCGTCGCGGCGCCGACAGCCTTCATCGTGTCGCGCCGCTCGGAGATCGGGTTGGCCTGGGCCAGAACGGCGGAGACGCCGACAGCAAGACCGAGGACGACGAAAACAGAACGAAGCATGCGCAAGATTCCTCCGGAAGGCAGCGCCGGGCTCCGACGCTGTTTTGAATTCTTCCAGATCAACGCAGGCGCACGACAGCGCCAAGTCGCATTCTCGTGAAATTGATTGCAAAAAAGCAATCAACCCCTTGCGTCAGAGCCGATATCCCGCGCCTTTCAGCGTCGCGAACACCTTGGCCGGTGTCGCCGGCATGTCGATCGCCGTGACGCCGGCAGCGCGGTTGAGCGCGTCGACCATGGCGTTCATCACCGCCGGGCAGGCGCCGATCGCGCCGGCCTCGCCCGCGCCCTTCACACCGATCGCGTTGGTGACGCAAGGCACGTTGCGCGTCTCGAAATGGAAGTTGGGGACGTCGATCGCGCGCGGCAGGGCATAGTCCATGAAGGTCGCGGTCAGCATCTGGCCGGAGTCGTCGAAGCGAATCTCCTCCATCAACGCCTGGCCAATGCCCTGGGCCGCACCGCCATGGACCTGGCCCTGCAGCATGATCGGGTTCAGCGTCACGCCGAAATCGTCGACCACGACGTAGTTCTGGATCTCGGTGCCGCCCGTCGCCGGATCCACCTCCAGCTCCACCACATGGGTACCGTTCGGATAGGTCGCCTCCGGCGGCGTCCAGCTCTGATGCACGCTGAGCTGCTCGGCCTTGGCGCCGGGCAGGTTGGCGATCGCCTTGAGGTCGAGCTTCTTGTCGGTGCCGACGATGCGGACAGTGCCGTCAACGATCTCGAGGTCGCCGGGAGCCGCTTCGAGCGCGTCCGAGGCGAGGCTCTTCAGATTGTCGGCGAGAATGCCGGTCGCAGCATTCAGCGCCGCGCCGCCGACGGGGATCGAGCGCGAGCCGCCGGTGCCGGAGCCGGTCGCGACCCGGTCGGTGTCACCCTGGACGACCTTGATGCGGTCGAGCGGAATGTCGAGATGCTGGGCGACGAGCTGCGAATAGGCGGTCTCGTGCCCCTGCCCGTTCGACTGGGTGCCGATCAGCACGGTGACCGTGCCGTCCTTCTCCAGGATCACGGTCGAGCTCTCCGGCCCACCGCCGCCGCAGGCCTCGATATAGCAGGCGAGCCCGATGCCGCGGATCTTGCCGGCCTTCTGCGAGGCTTTCAGGCGGCTCTTGAAGCCCTTCCAGTCCGCCACCTCCATGGCGCGGCGCATATGGCCCTCGAACTCGCCGGAATCGTAGACCGGCCCGGTCTGCGTCCTGTGCGGCATCTCGCTCGGCTTGACGAAATTGAGCGCGCGCACCGCGTCCGGCGTCTTGCCGGTCTCGCGCGCGATCGCATCGACCAGCCGCTCGATCAGATAGGCCGCCTCGGGCCGCCCGGCGCCGCGATAGGCATCGACCGGCGTCGTATGGGTGAAGACGCCGCGGAAGCGGACATGCACCGCCGGGATATTGTAGCAGCCCGGCGTCATCGTCGTGCCGACCCAGGGGATGAAGGGCCCATACTGCGAGAGATAGGCGCCCATATCGGCAGCGAGATCGACCTTGAGGCCGATGAACTTGCCGCGCTTGTCCAGGGCCATCGTCGCCGTCGTCAGGTTGGCGCGGCCATGGGTATCGGCAAGGAAGTGCTCGGTACGGTCGGCAACCCAGCGCACCGGCCGCTTCAGCTTCTCGGCCGCGACCATGGTCAGGGGGTATTCGCGGTACATGAAGATCTTGGTGCCGAAGCCGCCGCCGACATCAGGCGTGATCACCCGGATGCGGGAGGGATCGACCTTGAGGATGTAGCTGGCGAGGATGTCGCGCGTGCCATGGCTGCCCTGGCTGCCGAGCGTCAGGGTCCAGCGCTTGTCCGCCTTGTCGTATTCGGCGATGCAGGCGCGCGTCTCCATGTAGTTGGAGGCGAGGCGGTTGTTGACGATGGTGACCGAGATCGTCCGGTCGGCCTTGGCGAAGGCCTTCTCGGTCCTCTCGCGATTGCCCTGCTCCGCCTCGAAGGCGACGTTGCCGTCACGGTCGGGCCAGACCTGTGGCGCTCCGTTCTCGAGCGCCTCGGCAATGCCGGTGATCGAGGGCAGCGTCTCGAACTCGATCTCGATCGCCTCGGCAGCGTCGCGCGCCTGGTCGAGCGTCTCGGCGACGATGAAGGCGATGGCTTCGCCGACATGGCGCACCGTGTCGAGCGGCAGCACCGGCACCGAATTCGGCTTCACGTTCTCGCCCGAGATCTCCTTGATCAGTCCCTTGCAGGGGATGTCGCCGAGATGGGCGACATCCTCGCCGGTCAGGATCAGCTTGACACCTTTGCGCTTCAGCGCGGTCTGCTTGTCGACGATCTTGAAGGTCGCGTGCGCATGCGGCGAGCGCAGCACATAGGCGTGCAGCGCGCCCTCGACCGCGGTGTCGTCGGTATAGCGGCCGGTGCCGGTGGTCAGACGCTGATCCTCGACCCGCCGCACCGGCTGGCCCACCCCGAACTTCATCGGACGCATCGGCAAACTTCCTTCGGATCACTCGAATGAGAAAGACTGGCGCAGGATCGCCGCCGCGTCACCCCGGCCCACGCGCGGGGGCCGGGATGCACACAGTGCAAGCAGAGAGGTCTTGAAACTCAGCGGATCATGCGCGCGGCACTGTCGGACATGCTCACCATCATATTGTAGCTGGAGACGATCCGGTTGGCATCGTTGGCCGCGCCCTTGCGGACATCGCCCTTCGACTTGCCGAGCTTCTCGCGGAAATCGCGCAGCGAGCCGAGCCAGGAGCTCGCCGAGGAATCGATCATCGGCACGCCGGACGGGTTGCTGTCCTTGAAGCGGTCCATCTCCTTGATCGCCCCGGAATAGCCGGCCAGCGCCGTATCGAAGGCGGCGAGGTCGACGATCGGGCTCTCATTGCTCGGCATCACGTCCATCACGGCGCGGGCATTGATCATGATGTTGCGCAGCTGCCAGCGGGCAAGGCGGCCCTCGCTCGCCTCGATCGCGGCGAGCTCGCGGGCATCGATGCCCTTCTTGTAGCCGTTGAGCTGAACGCCGAAGGCGGTCCGCTCGCGCAGGAACGCCTCCGCCGCCGGCACCATCTTGGCATGCAGCTCACGGCCCTCGGCAGCGTTGTCGTCGCGATAATCCTTGCGCTCGTAATAGCGCTCGGCCCGGGTGATCAGCGGCGCCAGCTCCTGATAGGCGGCGATATAGCGCTTCACCGCGCCGTCGAGCTCGGGCTGCGCCGGCGGCTGGCCGGCGGCCGCCTCGGCCTTGGCGATCTCGTCCTTCACGTCATAGAGGCTGTAGAGCCCATAGGAGATATAGCGCTCCTTGCCGGTCGGGCCCTTCTTCATGTCGACCCAGCTCTTGTAGCGATCCCAGGATTCGATCGCCCGGATCGTCCTGTTCGAGAGCGAGGTATAGGCATTCGACTTGGCGATCGCCGCCTGCAGCTCAGGGTCCTGCGCCGGCCGCTTGGTTCCGGCCTGCGGGGCAGCCTGCTGCGCGACGGCGAACGGAGCTGCGGAAACAGAGCAGAGCAGAGCTGCGAGGGAGAGGCTCAGCAGGCGGGAAGCCTTCATCAGGGCACCTTTGGTCGACCACGGCCGGATCTGGGGCCGCGCCACTTTATCGGCGCTGGCGTCGCGAACCGCAACCGAAAGGCGATGCCCCTGTATCCGTTCGAGACGTCCTCAGGGCGTGGCGAGACCGGTGTTTTTCGAGCATCGGAGCGGAGCGTACTCAAAGTACGTGAGCACCGAAGCGCAGATAAACGCCAGTCGCATACCGCCATCACGACGTCTCGAACGGATACTAGCGCTCGACCGGCTCGCCGCGCATGGCCCAGTCCTTGAAGCCGCCGATATAGTGGCTGTCGATATCGAGCCCGGCTGCCTGCGCGAATTCCAGCGCCCGCAGCGAGCGCACGCCGGCGGCGCAGGAGAGCACCACGCGCTTGCCGGGCTCGTTCGGCAGGTCGGCCGGATCGAACTGCGACAGCGGCCGCGACAGCGAGCCGGGGATATGCCCGGCTGCGAACTCATGCGGCTCGCGCACGTCGACGAGCAGGATCGAGCCGTCGGCGAGACCTGCCTTGACGGCGTCGATGTCGAGGTCGTGTACGATCATGCTGCTCTCGGGTCGCTCAGTTCAGGAGCTTCACCAGATAGAGGCTTAGCGCCGGAAATGCCACGCAGATGGCGAGCCTGATCACGTCGGCGACGACGAAGGGCAGCACGCCGCGATAGATTCGTGTCACCGGCACGTCGCGCGCCAGCGAGGCGACGACGAAGACATTGAGCCCGATCGGCGGGCAGGTCATGCCGATGCCGACCACGACCAGAACGAGGATGCCGAACCAGATCGCGATGTCGTCGGTCGGCATGCCGAAATCGAGCGCTGTCACGATCGGGAAGAACACCGGCAGCGTCAGCAGGATCATGGCGAGCTCGTCCATCACGCCGCCGAGCACGATGTAGAACAGCAGCAGGCCGACGAGCACCGTATAAGGCGCCCAGCCCGAGGCCGCGATCATCTCGGCGGCCGCGGTCGGCACCTGCGTCAGCGCCAGGAAGGCGTTGAACACCTCGGCGCCGAGTAGGATGGCGAAGATCATCGCCGAGGTCTCGGCCGTCTGCAGGATCGCCTGCTTGATCTCGGAAAGGCCGAGCGTGCGCCGGAACAGACCGATCGCCAGCATGATGAAGGCGCCGACGGACGCGCCTTCGGTCGGCGTGAACACGCCGCCATAGATGCCGCCGACCACGATCACCGCCACCGTCAGCGCCGGGACGACGCCGAGCAGCAGCGGCCAGCGCTCGCGCCAGGGCGTGCGCTCATGGGCGGGGGCGAGCGTCCCGTCGAGGCGCGACATGATCCAGATGGTGATGCAATAGAACGTCGCCGCCATCAGGCCGGGGATCAGCGCCGCCTGGAACAGCTTGGCGATGTTCTGCTCGGTCGAGATCGCATAGACGACGAGGATCACCGAAGGCGGGATCAGGATGCCGAGCGTGCCGCCGACCGCGGTGACGCCGCAGGCGAAGCCGGGATCGTAGCGATAGCTGCGCAGTTGCGGCAGCGCGGCGCGGGCGAAGGTCGCGGTGGTCGCGACCGAGGAGCCGCAGATCGCGCCGAAGCCGGTGCAGGCGCCGATCATCGCCATGCCGAGGCCGCCGCGGCGATGGCCGACGAAGGCGGATGCCGCCTTGAACAGGTCTCCCGCCAGCCCGGAACGCTCGGCGAAGGCGCCCATCAGCACGAAGAGCGGAATCACCGACAGCGTGTAGTTGGCGAAGATCTGGTAGGGCGTGGTGCGGATATAGTTGAGGAAGGGCTCGAGCCCGTTGAGCTGGATATAGCCGGCGCTGCCTACGGCCAGCATGGCGAGGCCGATCGGCAGGCGTAGCGCCATCAGCGCCAGCATGACGGCAAAGCCGGTGATCGCGAGAGACGCGCCGCTCATCGGGGCTGCCTCATGAGGCGGCAGGCGCTGACGAAGGCGGCGAGCGCGACGAAGCCGGCAAGCGCAGCGCAGAGCGCGATCGGGAGATAGCTCGGCAGTTGCAGAACCATGGTGTTCTCGCCGCTGGCGAACGCCGAGCGCGCGCCGACGCCGAGCCGCCAGGCGATCAGCGCCATGGCGAGGCCGTAGACCATGTCCCAGAGCGCGTCGATCCCGTCGCGCCAGCGCTGCGGCAGCTTCAGGGTGAAGGTATCCACGAAGATGTTGCCGCGCTTCAGTTGGCAGAGCGGCAGGAAGCAGAAGGCGGCGACCGCAGTCGCCATCTGCACCAGCTCGAAATCGCCGGGCACGCCCGCCGCGCCGACGAGATCGCTGCGCAAGGTCACGCTGACCACGACCATGGTCGCGACCGCGATCAAGAGTACGCCGCCGATGAGCGCGACCGCCTCCGCCACCGCGTCGATGCGCGATGGCGGCCTGTCTTCCCCTGCCCTGCCGGTCATGCTCAGGCGGCGTTCTGGTGCTTGGTCAGGGCGGCGCGGGCGGCGGCGAGCAGCTTCTCGCCGTCGAGGCCCTTGTCCTTGGCCGTCTTGAGCCAGCCTTCGATCACCGGCGCCGTCGCCTTGTGCCAGCGCTCGGCCTCGGCCTGCTCGAGCGTGACGATGTTGTTGCCGCGCTTCTTGACCATCTCCGAGACGACGACGGCCTGCTCGTCCCAGACCTTCCCGGCCATGGCCGCCGCCGCCGCGCCCGAGTTCTTGTCGATGATCGCCTTCAGGTCGGGCGCAAGGCCCTCATACTTGGCCTTGTTCATGGCGAGCACGAAGGTCGCGACATAGAAGGTCGGCGAGCCCGGGATCTCGGTGTGGTTCTTGACCAATTCCTGCACCTTGATCGAGGGCACGACCTCCCAGGGCACGACGCAGCCGTCGATGACGCGCTGGGCCAGCGATTCCGGCACCTGCGGGATCGGCATGCCGATGGCGTTGGCACCGAGC
Organism: Allobosea sp. NPDC003192; assembly: GCF_050275675.1. Lineage (NCBI taxonomy): Bacteria > Pseudomonadati > Pseudomonadota > Alphaproteobacteria > Hyphomicrobiales > Alloboseaceae > Allobosea > Allobosea sp. NPDC003192. The sequence goes on along the minus strand of NZ_JBNNPK010000023.1, from coordinate 19,944 downwards.
GCGCGCAGGGCCTCGCCGGCGAGTCGGGTCGGGAAGCGCAGCTTCAGGCCCTTCAGGTCCTCCATCGTCTTGACCGGCTTGTTGGCGTGGATCAGCCCGTGATCATGCGCCCAGAAGCAGATCGGATGGATGTCCTTGAACTCGTCCTTGAGGTGCTCGCTGGCATAGTCGGTCAGCGCCAGCGAGTTCACCAGCGCCCGCTTGTTCGGCACGAAGGGCAGCTCGAACGCCTCGATGCCGGTGAAGCGGCCGGGCGTGTTGCCGGGCAGCGTCCAGACGATGTCGACGACCCCGTCACGGGCCTGATCGTAGAGCTGCGGCGGGGTGCCGCCAAGCTGCATCGACGGGAAGATGTCGATCTTGATCCGGCCGTTCGATTCGGCGCCGACCTTGTCGGCCCAGGGCTTCAGGAACTTGGCGTGTCCGTTCGCCACCGGCGGCAGGAAGTGATGCATGCGCAGCGTCACTTCCTGGGCATTGGCGCGCGTGGCGCGCAGTACGGCCGGCGCGGCCACGGCCGAGCCGGCGAGAGCCAGGAATCTGCGGCGGTCGAAAGTCATGATCGTCCCCTCCCCGGGAATTCTGGATTGTTTCGTTCACCCCTGCCGCATTTTTTCGAGCGGCTAAGATCGCCTAGTGCATCGCACCAAAAAGTGGAATTCACTTTTCGGTTCGATGCTTGGACAAAAAGACGAGCCCCCAAATCTCGCATTTCAGCCGGCACACCGTGATCAGGTTCATCGCAACGCCGCAAGATCGAGGATGAAGCCAGCCGTGATACGAACGCGGGCGCCACAAAGATGGCGCCCGGATCACAATAGTTTCATTCGCAACTAATTGGCAAGTGCCGGCGGCAGGGCCGTTCACCCCGCCGCCAGGCCGGTGCCATTTCAGGCCAGCGGCGGAATGCGCAGCACCCAGCCAGGCTGGATCAGGTCGGGATCCTTCACCGGCGGCGTGTTGGCCTTGACGATCTCGGTATACTTGGCGCCCTTGCCCTTGCCGTAGTGCTCTTCGGCGATCTTCCAGAGCGAGTCACCCTTCTTCACCGTATAGAATACGGCAGCGGCAGCCTCCTTGTTGACGATCAGCTCCGACTCGACCGAGCCGACGCCCGCGGTGTTGCCGATGGCCAGGATGATCTTCTCGGCTTCCTCGGTTGTCATCGCCTTGCCGGAGACCTTCACCTTGTCGCCGGAGACGTCGATCTTGACGTCGGAGGGCAGGCCATGGCCCGCCAGTTCCTTCTGCAACTGATCGGCCGTCGCCGCATTGGCAGAGCTCGACCCGAAGATCTTGGCGCCGGCTTCCTTGATGAAACTGAACAGACCCATAGCATGTTCTCCTAACGCGCCCGCCGCCCGCCAGGATCGGCCGGACGATCGGACTTCGCGCCACTCGACTGCCTTGGAGCATGTTCTGGTCGCAAACATGGCGCTCACCTTGCGGAACATGCCCCGAAGACGGGCGACCCATGAAGCCCGCTCGGAGCGACAACTGCAAGACGAAACCTGTGCGAGATGAAACGCGACGACTGCACTTCCCTCACGTTGCCCGCACTGGCAGAACGGAGCCGAGCCAAGAACGTCCGTCATCGATACTGTGAAAGGCCCGCCATGACCGCTCTCTCCCTCGAACAGGCCAGCGTCATCGTCGACGGCGCACTGAAATATGCCCGCGAGAACGGGCTGAAGCCGCTCGCCATCGCCGTGCTCGACGCGCGCGGTGCGCAGAAGTTCTTCCTGGCCCAGGACGGCACCAGCCTGAAGCGTGGCGAGATCGCGCTCGGCAAGGCCAATGGCGCGATCGCCCTCGGCGTCGGTCCGCGCACCCTCAACAAGATGGCGCTGGAGCGCCCACACTTCATCAACGGCGTCGCCCTCTCCGTCGGCGGCCCTGTCGTACCGGTCCCCGGCGGCGCGCTGATCCGCGGTACCGACGGCAACCTCATCGGCGTCGTCGGCATCTCCGGCGATACCTCGGACAATGACGAGGCGGCCGCCATCGCCGGCATCGCCGCGGCCGGGCTCACCGCAGAAACCGGCGGCTGAGGCTGGCGTCCACTCGCATGCGGCCCGGCTCGCCCGGCCTTGCGCCATGTCGCATTGCAAGGCCGGCAGATTTCCGGCAACGGGAAGCCACCGGCGGCCCTTGAAGCCGTCTCGAGGAACCGTGACCCATGACTATCGTCGCCGCCATCGAGGGCGAGACCTTTGAGACCGACGCGCTGATCATCGGCGCCGGCCCGTGCGGCCTGTTCGCCGTGTTCGAGCTCGGCCTGCTCGACATCAAGGCCCATCTCGTCGACATCCTGCCCAAGGTCGGCGGCCAGTGCGCCGAGCTCTATCCGGAGAAGCCGATCTACGACATTCCCGGCTTCCCGCTCGTCACCGGCCAGGGGCTGGTCGACAATCTGATGGAGCAGATCAAGCCCTTCGGCGCGACCTTCCATCTCAACCAGATGATCGAGCAGATCGAGGTGCTCGGAACGTCCGAGGCGCCGCGCTTCCGCCTGCGCACCGATGCCGGCACCATGTTCGAGTCCAAGACGATCCTGATCGCCGCCGGCGGCGGCTCGTTCCTGCCGAAGAAGCCGCCGATCCCCGGCATCGAGGCCTATGAAGGCCGCAGCGACGGCGGCGGCGTGCACTATGCCGTGCGCAGGATGGAGGCCTTCCGTGACCGCGAGATCCTGATCGTCGGTGGCGGCGATTCGGCCCTCGACTGGACGCTGAACCTGCAGCCGATCGCCAAGCGGGTAACACTGATGCATCGGCGCGACGATTTCCGCGCCGCCCCGCATTCGGTCGAGCAGATGCGCGCCCTCGTCGCCTCCGGCGCGATGGACCTCCGGCTCGGGCAAGTGATGGGTCTCAGGGGCGAAGGCAACGAGCTGCACGGCGCAATCTGCCGCGACAATGCCGGTGCCGAGTTCGAGATCGCCTGCAACACCATGCTGCCCTTCTTCGGGCTGACGATGAAGCTCGGGCCGATCGCCGATTGGGGCCTGAACCTGCACGAGAACCTGATCCCGGTCGACACCGAGAAGTTCGAGACCAATGTGCCGGGCATCTTCGCAGTCGGCGACATCAACACCTATCCCGGCAAGCTGAAGCTGATCCTTTCGGGCTTCCACGAGGCGGCGCTCGCCGCCCAGAAGGTCCACCGCTACGTCTATCCGGAGAAGCGGCTGACCTTCCAGTACACGACCTCGTCGAGCGCGTTGCAGAAGAAGCTCGGGGTGGTTTGAGGCCTTGGCGTCATTCTCGGGCGAAGCGAAGCGCAGACCCGAGAATCTCGTGATGGGAAAGGCGCGGCCGGCGCCTCCTCCGGCCTGAGATGCTCGGGTCAAGCCCGAGCATGACGCCGCAGCTTACCGCAGCACCGACATCGCCGACGAGGGGGGGAGCATGTCGTGCGCGGCCATGTCGTGCGCCGGCCGCGAGACCGGCTCGGCCGGGACCGGCTGGATCCGCGTCGCCGGCGAGCCGGACGGACCGCTATGCGTCGGCGCCTCGGCGACCACGCCCACCTCCTCCGGCTCGCTGACGCGATCGCGCAATTCAGCGATCGCGCCCTCGAGAGGGTGGAAGCTGAAGCGGACCTTGTGCGTGCCGGCCGGAACCTGCACTGCCCGGAACAGGACGTTGGCCTTGAGGATATCGACTTCCTGGCTGTCGACCTCGGCCTTCCACCAGGGATGCCAGATGTCGTTCAGCACGACGAAGCCGGGCTGGGCGCTGGTGACCTCGATCTCGACCACCGTGTTGCGGTAGCGCTTCAGCTTGATCTCGGCATTGGTCGCGACCGGTCCATCCGGCACGCCGGGCTCCGGCTCCTGGTCGAGCAGGACGACGCGCTGCGGATCGATCTCGGGCCATTTGCCGGCCGACTTCATCCCCTCGAAATCGGCGAGCTGCCAGCCGCCGACGAACATCACGCGCGGCAGCGCCCGCGGATTCTCGTAGATGTAGCCGTCCTTGGTGTAGGCGACGAGCTTGAGGTCGCCGGCGCGCAGCGCGCTATCGACCTGGCCGATCGGCACCCGCGTCGCGATGTAGCGCAGGCCGAGGAAGTCGGCGAGACGGCAGCGATAGGACGGGAACAGCGGCGTGAATACGCGCTCACCTGGCGCCGCGATCGAATCGCGCGTGCCGACCGCGTCCGAGAAGTCGGCGAGCCGCAGCGGGTTGTAGCCCAGCGTGTGATCGAAACCGTGGATCATGCCGGCATTGGGCCATTCGAAGCCCATGCCGAGCAGCTCGACTCGGTCGCGCCGGGCTGAATCCGGCGGCTGCGCGGTGAGCTTCTTCAAGACGGCGACGGTCTCGTTCTTGGTCTCCGGCCGCAGCACGTCATAGATCTCGGGCGCCAGCGCCGTGGCTTCGTTCGGGCCGTTATTGGCGGCGAGGTCGGCGGCGACGACGCCAGTCACGATCAGGCTCGCGGCGAGCGGGGCCGCGGCGCCTCGCCAGCGCGTCAGCACGACGAGGAGAACAAGCGCGCTCGCGAACCAGGCAGCGGCGGTAGCGCTCGGCAGCCAGGCCTGGCCGAGATGGCCGGCCTGACGCGCGACCAGCAGGGCAAGCCCGATCAGCAGAGCGATCGCGCCGGCGCCGATGCTAAGGTCGCGCCAGAGCGCGCCCGGCTTCTCTTCGCGCAGAATGCGATGCAGCAGATAGCCCGACAGCACGGCGCCGAGCCCGCCGATCAGGAAGGTCGCGTCGGCCGGCCGCCGGAATACCTTGACGCCCGGCAGATAGTCATAGGCCAGATGGAAGAACGGCGTATAGCGGCCGAGCGCGAACAGCACCATCAGCACGAACAGGATGGTGAAGGGCCGGATCGCCCTGTCCCAGAGCCAACCACGCGTCAGCCCCGGCACGATCAGGAGCAGGAAGGGCAGCGCCCCCAGATAGACCTGCCCCATGTTCTTGGAGAGGAAAAGCTCCTTGGCGTTCCAGTCAGGGGCATAAGGTCCCCAGAACTCGACCGATGGATCGCGCACGCCGAACAGGTCGCCGACAAAGGCGGTCAGCAGCGAGGCCGGATGCAGCGAGCCCCTCCCCGCCTCGACGAGATCGATCGCCGGCCGCGTCGTCGCCTCGGCGAAGAGCCAGGTCCAGAGCAGGGGCACGGCGATGGTGACGATGCCGGCGAAGCAGGCGGCCGCGATCGGCGCGAGGCTCTCGCGAAAACCGGCCCAGCCTTCCGAAAGCCAGTAGGCCACGACCATGCCGATCAGGATATAGGCGCCGAGCAGCGCCACCTGGTCGGGTTCCAGAACCATCATGCCGGCCGCGAAGCCGGCAAGCAGCCCATAGCGCAGCGAGGCGCGCTGCAGCATCCGCGCCGTCAGCCAGAAAGCCAGGCCGAAGAAGGCGAAGCTGGCGATCTGCCCGACATGCTGGACCCGCCAGGCCGCCGAGGCGCCGAAAGCGAAGACCAGCGCCGCCAGCAGCGCGCCGGCCGGGTGCCAGTCGCGGTCGCGGAAGAACATCAGCATGGCGAGCCCGCCGACGAGAAGATGCGCCAGCACATAGGCATCGACCGCGCGGAAGCTCGGCGAGGGATTGAACAGCGCCAGCAGGATGGCAGGCGAGAAGATCAGCGATTGCGGATCGGCGACCTGGGGCGAGCCGGCGAAGACATTGTGCGTCCAGAACGGCGACTGCCCGGAATGCAGCGCCTGCGCCAGAAACTGGATCTGCGCCTGGAAATGCGCCTTGGCGTCAAACGGAATCGTCACCGCCCCCGACAGCCAGGGCCAGCACAGCGCCACCCAGGCGCAACAGAACAGCGCAGCCGCCAGCCAGTAGCTGGAGCCCGATCTCCAAACCGCTTTCAACTGGACCCCCAAGGCCCCGGCACACCCGGCACGCGCGATCGCGCGCCGATCACGCCGATGTGATCACGGTCGACGATGAAGGTTCCGCGATGAACCGAAACTGAACGCTGTGGATCAGCCGTCCAACCTTGGCCTGGCAGCGTCAACTTGCCACGCCGGCCGCCAGCCTCAGCGCTTCTGCGCCACCCAGGCGGCGAGCACCCGCCGCTCGTCCGCGGTCATGCCGGAGAGGTTGTTCGGCGGCATGGCATGGGTCAGCACCGCCTGCACGCCGATGGCGCGGCGCTGGCGGGCGATCAGCTCGGGCTCGTGCAGATAGACGCCCTTGGGCGCGATGCCGATGCCCGGCCAGGACGGCTCGGGCGCATGACACATCGCGCAGCGCCCGGTGACGATGTTGGCGACCTCGGGCGACGGCGCCACGAGACCGGCGAGCATCACCGGCTTCACCGGGTCGAGTGGCTTCAGGCCAAGCCGCTCGCGCCCGCCGGGCGAGGACGCCATCGCCACCCAGAAGGCCAGCCAGAGCGCCAGCGCCGCCACCGCCCAGGTCCACCAGGGCGACTTGGCATGGTCGGCATGGCGGACATTGTAGAAGTGCCTGATCAGCGCGCCGGCGACGATGACCAGCGCGACGAGGGCCGGGATCACCGCCGAATTGGCGTAGGTCACCGGGTAGTGGTTTGCCAGCATCAGGAACAGCACCGGCAGGGTGATGTAGTTGTTGTGCAGCGAGCGCTGCTTGGCCTGCTTGCCGTATTTCGGATCAGGCACCTCGCCGGCGACCATCGCGGCGATGGTCTTGCGCTGGCCCGGCATGATCACGAAGAAGACGTTGGCCGACATGATCGTCGCCATCAGCGCACCGGTATGGATCAGCGCGCCGCGTCCGGAGAAGACCGAGGCGAAGGCCCAGCTCGCCGCGACGACATAGCCAAAGCCGAGCAGGCCGAGCACGACGTCGTTCTTGCCCAGCGGCGACTTGCAGAGCAGGTCGTAGAACAGCCAGCCGCCGGCGAGCGCCGCGATACCGATCGCGCCCGCTGCGAAGGGTGAGAGAGCCATCACCGCCGGGTCGATCAGGTAGAGCTCGGACTGGGCGTAATAGACCCAGACCAGCAGGAAGAAGCCGGAGATCCAGGTCCAGTACGCCTGCCATTTGTGCCAGGTCAGCTCCTTCGGCAGCACCTCCGGCGCGACCAGATATTTGCGCATCGCATAGAAGCCGCCGCCATGGACCTGCCAGGCAAGGAATTGCGTCGGCTGGCCGGATTCGGTCCTCGGCGCATCGGGCGCGGCCCTGAGCGAAGCGTCGAGATGGATGAAGAAGAAGGACGAGCCGATCCAGGCGATCGCCGCGATCACATGCAGCCAGCGCAGGAGCTGGCTGCCCCACTCCATCAGATAGGCCTCAAGCACGGGCGGGCTCCATGGAGAGCCACATGCTCGCGAATTGACAGGGCGGAATCCGGGAGGGAATTTGCATCGGGTTCCAGACTAGGTTCGCAGCCTTGGAAGGCAAGCGGCATTCCGCCCGGCGAACGCAGCAAACGGGGAAAGGATCAGGCATGGGGCGTCTGTCGACGCATGTGCTCGACACGGTTAACGGCAAGCCGGCCGCGGGCGTCGAAATCGCACTCGATGCGCTGTTGCCCGATGGCAGCCGCAGCCGCATCGCCGATGCCGTGACCAACGCCGACGGCCGCACCGATTCGCCCCTGCTCAGCGGCACTTTGCCGGTCGGCAGCTATGAGCTGACCTTCGCGATCGGCGACTATTTCCGCCATCTCGGCACGAAGCTGCCCGAGCCCGCCTTCCTCGACCTGGTGCCGATCCGCTTCGCCATCGCCGAGCCGGATGGGCACTACCATGTGCCCTTGCTCGTCTCACCCTGGAGCTATTCGACCTATCGCGGCAGCTGAGGCGTTTTCGGAAAAGGAGCATCTCCGAAAAGAGAGGCTCCCACGCCTTCGACCGAACCCGACTTCGCGGTAAACCGGATCGCGAAAAACAGCTCTCGTTCCAGCCGCTTGCCGATCGTTCCTGAATCACCGCCACATGGACTTGAAACACCTCATGAGCACGACCTACCCGCGCGATCTCGTCGGCTATGGCCGCAGCGCCCCGCACCCGCACTGGCCGGGCGAAGCGCGGATCGCGGTGCAGTTCGTGGTCAATTACGAGGAAGGCGGCGAGAACAACATCCTGCATGGCGATGCCGCCTCGGAAGCCTTCCTCTCCGAGATCGTGGGCGCCGCGCCCTGGCCCGGCCAGCGCCATATGAACATGGAATCGATCTACGAATACGGCTCGCGCGCCGGCTACTGGCGGCTCTGGCGCATGTTCACGCAGCGCAACATGCCGGTCACGGTCTTCGCGGTCGCCTCGGCGCTGCAGCGTTATCCGCAGATCGTATCGTCGATGCAGGAGGCCGGCTGGGAGATCGCGACGCACGGCCTGAAATGGATCGACTACCGCGACGCCCCCGCCGAGCTGGAGCGCGAGCACATCCTGGAGGCGATCCGCATCCAGACCGAGCTCGCAGGGGAACGCCCGCTCGGCTGCTATCAGGGCCGCACCTCGGTCAACACCATCCCCCTGACGATGGAGGAAGGTGGCTTCCTCTACACCGCCGACGTCTATGCCGACGAACTGCCCTACTGGCTGAAGGGCCCGCACGGCCCGCAGCTCGCCGTGCCCTACACCCTCGACGCCAACGACATGCGCTTTGCAACGCCGCAGGGCTTCAGCAGCGGCGACCAGTTCTTCGCCTACCTCAAGGACTCGTTCGACACGCTCTATGCCGAGGGCGGAACGGCGCCGAAGATGATGTCGATCGGCCTGCATTGCCGCCTCGTCGGCCGGCCCGGCCGTGCCGCTGCACTCGCCCGCTTCCTCGACTATGTCCAGAGCCATGATCGCGTCTGGGTCGCGACTAGGCTCGACATCGCCCGCCATTGGGTGCGGACGCATCCGCCGGAGGGCGGCTATCGTCCCTCGCGGCTGCCGCAGGCGCTGTTCACCGAGGTCTATGGCCGGGTCTGGGAGCACTCGCCCTGGATTGCCGAGCAGACCCATGCCGCGGGCCTCTCATCAACGCAGGACACTGCCGAGGGCCTGCATGAAGCGATGGTCGCGGTGATGCGCAAGGCCCCGCGCGAGCGGCAAAAGGCCCTGCTCGACGCCCATCCCGACCTCGCCGGCAAGATCGCCGCTGCGGGTGAACTGACGCCGGAATCGGCGAGCGAGCAGGGCTCGGCCGGGCTCGACCGGCTGACTTCGGACGAGCGCGCCCGCTTCACCGCCCTGAACGAGGCCTACAAAGCCCGCTTCGGCATCCCCTTCATCCTCGCGGTCAAGGGACTGACCAAGGCGGACATCCTCGCCTCCTTCGAGGAGCGGCTGAAGAGCACGCCGGAACAGGAATTCACCACCGCGCTTACCCAGGTCGAGAAGATCGCCCTGATCCGGTTGAAAGAGCTCCTGCCCGCGGGCTAGAGCGCGTTCGTCTTCGTCCGCCCCGCCGGGTCGACCATGCGCGCCAGCCACCAGCTCGTCCCGGTCGGGTCCTTGATCCCGCCGCGGCGATCGCCGTCGCCCTTTTCTTCGGGCGCCTGGATCAGCGTGCCGCCTGCCGCGACCGCCTTCGCGATCAGCGCGTCGGGATCTTCGACATAGACATGGACATGGCATTCCGGCCCGCCGGGCGCTTCGCCCAGCATCACGATCGAATCGTCGATCCTGAACTCGGCATGCATGATCCCGCCATCCTTGCGCCGGGCGACGAAGCTGGGATCGGCCCCGAATACCGCCTTGGCGAAGGCGAGCGCCTTCTCCGCATCGGCGACAAGGAGATAGGGCGAGACGGCGTTGTGCCCTTGGGGCTTGTGCATGACGTCCTCCTGTTACCTAGAGCCCGCTGACCAGATGCCCGCCATCGACCGCGACCACCGCGCCGGTCATGTAGCGCCCGGCGTCGGATGAGAGCAGCAACAGCGGCCCATCGAGATCGTCGAGTTCGCCGGCCCGGCGCATCGGGATACGCTTCTTCAGCGCTTCCCCGGCATCGCCGGCGAAGAACTCGCGGTTGATGTCGGTGACGATATAGCCCGGCGCCAGCGCGTTGACCCTGATCGCATGCCGAGCCCATTCCAGCGCCAGCGCCTTGGTCATCTGGATCAGCCCGGCCTTGGAGATCGCATAGGGAGCGACCCGGCCGGCGACGCGCTCGCCAAGGATCGAGGCGATGTTGACGATCGCCCCGCCGCCGTTCTGCTCGGCCATGATCCTCGCCGCCGCCTGCGCCGCGAAGAAGCAGCCCTTCAGGTTGACGTCGAGCTGGGCATCCCACTGCGCCTCGCTGACCGAGAGCGCCGCTTCCGTCTCGCCGACCCCGGCATTGTTGACGAGCACATCGAGCCCGCCGAGCAGCCTGGCGGCCGCGGCAACGCTTGCCTCGATCGTCGTGACCGAACTCACATCGAGCGCGAGCGGCAGGACCTTGCCTGGCAGGCCCTCGCACTCGCGCGCGAGTTCCTGAAGCCGCTCGGTGCGCCGCGCCGCGGCAGCGACCAGCACTCCCCTGCCCGCGAGCAGCCGGGCGAAATGCGCGCCGAGCCCGGAAGAAGCGCCGGTCACCAGAATCCGCTTGCCGTTGAGATCGTCGAACATCCGGTGCCTGCCTCCCTGCCGGCGGCAGGGGACAATGCCGCGCGGCGGCGGTCAACCTCGCCGCGCCGGAACCCCGCCGCCACCCGAGCGTTCCCTGCCGAAGACCAATTCGGACGGGGGATACCCATGTTTCGCATTCTCTTGGTGATCGCGGTCATCGCGATCGGCTACGACGCCATCGTCCATCAGGGCGCCTATACGCGCGACCTCTGGTACAAGGCCGTCGGCGCGACCGAGCGCGTCGTCGACGAGGCCAAGCGTGTCGGCGAGCGAGCGCCGGACGAGCCTCCGCGCTCGCAGATGAATTGAGTTTAGCCGTCATGCTCGCCCTTGTGGCGAGCATCCACGTCTTGAACATCGCACTCAAGAAACGAAGACGTGGATAGGCGGGACAAGCTCGACCATGACGGGTGGAGTTGCGTCTAGGCCGCCTCGCGCGCCAGCGCGGCCCGCTCGACCTCCCCGGCGATCGCGTCGAGCAGCGCCGTCTCGTCGCCGGCGAGGCCCTCCATCGCCGCCATGCGGGCGAGGACGGTCGCGGCGACCTTCTCCTCGACCGTATCCTCGGCATAGGCGTAGAAGATCGTGGCGTGCTGGCCGTCGCGATGGCAGCGACCCTCGATCTGCTGCAGCTGGATCGCGCTGTGGCGCAGATCATGGACGACCAGCGCCCGCTCGCGCTCGCCGCCAGGCATCTCGGCCCTGTGCAGCGAGATCGACTCGGTCACGGTGAAGACGACGGCGTCGAGCTTGCCGGTCTGGAAGGCGATGCGCGTCACCTCGTTGGCCTCGCCGGAATATTCCCCGGTGATCGAGCCGACGCGCCAGCCCTTGCCGGTGAGCTTCTCGGCCAGCATCGCGCCGGTTTCGAGGAACGCAACGGATATCGCGACCTGCTCGTCATTCTCAAGCAGGTCTTGGCAGAACTCGGCCGTGCCGGCGGTGCGCAGCAGGCTGGCCTTCTGGCGAAAGCGCAGATCGGCGGCCCAGCCGGCTGGCTTGCGGGTCGATCCCCCTGCGAGGCCGAGTTCGCGCCGGAATTCGCGCCAGGTCGCGTCATAGAGCTTGCGCTCGGCACTATCGAGCGCGACCGGAGCGAGCTCGCGCTGCACCTCCGGCCAGCCGGCGATTTCCTCCGGCCGGCGGCGCAGGCCGATGGCATTCTTGCCGCGATAGAGCAGGTCCGCCATCACCTTGCGGTCGCTCTCGTTCGGCTCCCAGCTCCAGTTCTTCCAGCGCCCCTTGGCCTTGCCGATCTTCAGCCGCTTCATCAGCGCCCGGAAGCCGTCGAGATCGCCGCCGGGCGCACCCGTCGCTTCGCTGAGCAGCCGCGCCAGATAGGACAACTCGTGCGGGGCCTGCCCGGCCGTCGCGCTCATATAGATCGTGAACTCTGCCGCCGCAGCCATCTGCCGGCAGACCAGTCCCTGCTGCGAGTTCGGGTTGCGGATGCGATGGGCCTCGTCGATCACCACCAGCGGCCAGACCCGCTTCGGCGTGCCGAGCTTGGCGAGCTCGTTGTTCTTGGCCCGGGTCGAGCGCTTGTTGCTGGCCGGCGGCGGAGCAAGCAGCGACTTGGTCCGCTCGAAATTCATCAAGGTGAGCTTCTTCGCCGGCAGGCCGGCATGGGCGATGGTGCGCCGCCATTGCGGGATCGCGCCCTTCGGGCAGATCACCAGCACCTCCTGCTCCGGCATGGCGGAGATGGCGAGCCAGGCCGAGAGCGTCTTGCCGAGCCCGGTCAGGTCGCCGAGCAGGAAGCCCGGCTTGCCCGCCGCTCGCGCCGCCAGGATCGCGTCACGCGCGACGAGCTGATGCGGATGCGGCACCATGATCTCGGGCGCATCGCCCTTCATCGGAACGCTCATGCCTGCCGGGCCTCGGGGGCCGGAGCCCGCTCGGTCGCCATCGCTGCCAGCACATCGGCGTGCTGCAGCTCCTCGATCAGCACGCCCATGAAATTGGTCACCACCTTGGGCAGTGCCCGGCCCGACATGGTCTGGATCTGCAGGCTGCGCGGCGGCAGGTCGCCATCCCGGAGCGGCAGCGCCACCACCGAGCCGTCGCGGATCGAGGCGCCGAAGGTGATCGAACTTGCGAACATCACCGCGCCGCCCAGTTTGCAGAAATGGCGCAGGCTCGCGACATTGGTCGAGGTCAGCACGGCATCGACGGTGAGCCCGCGCGCCGAGAAATAGATATCGACGATCTTGCGCACCGTCGCCTCGCTGTCGAGCACGGCGACCGGATGGACGAAGATGTCCTCGACCTTGACCGCGTCCTGGCCTGCCAGTGGGTGGTGCGGCGCGACGAAGGCATAGGTCCGCGCCGCGCATTGCCAGTTGATGGTGACGCCGCGCTCCTGCTGCAGCACGAAGGTCAGGCCGAGATCGATCGTGCCGGTGCGGACATGCTCGGTGACGACCTGCGGCGACATCACCTTGACGTCGAAGGCGACGTCTGGGTGCTGCTGGCGGAAGGCGAAGATCACCTCGGGGATGAAGCTGACGGCGAAGCCCTCGGTAACGCCGAGCCTGATCAGGCCCTTGCTGGCGCCGCGCAACTCGCGGATTTCGCTAACGACCTGCTCGCTCTCCAGTTCGAGCCGCTGGGCATAGGCCGCGAGCGTCTGGCCGGCCTGGGTCAGGATCATGCCATGCGAGCGCCGCTCGAACAGGGCCGCGTCCAGTTCCTTTTCGAGATTGGCGATCTGGCGGCTGACGGCCGAGCCGGCGACGCGCAGCCGCTGCGCCGCGGCGCTGATCGAGCCGGTCCGAACCACCGCCAGGAAATACCGCAAGGCCGGAGTCTGCATAGGCCTGCACTAACCGCCCCTTGCCGTCTCGGCAACGATCCTTTCGATTCATTCTTATGGCGGCAAGCACGAAGCTGTGCAGAGTTTGTGTCGCCGGCGTGACGGCGGCCCAAGGCTGCCCGCCGAACAAGACAAGCAACAAGCTGCGAGGGGAAAACATGCGCTTTTTCGACAAGGCCACCACGGCCCTGGCTGCAACCATTTTGGCCGCGACCGCCTTTACGACGCCCGTCCTGGCCCAGAAGGCCGCCAACACCGTCCGCTTCGCCTATGACCAAGCGCCGGAAAGCGTCGATCCGTTCTTCAACAATGTCCGCATCGGCGTGATCATCGGCGCCAATGTCTGGGACACCCTGATCTACCGCGACCCCGCGACCAACGAGTACAAGGGCCAGCTCGCCAAGAGCTGGAAGCAGGTCGATGACAAGACCATCGAGTTCGAGCTGCGCCAGGGCGTGAAGTTCCACAATGGCGAGGAGTTCGACGCCGACGACGTCGTCTACACGCTGAACTTCATCTCCAAGCCCGAGAACAAGGTCGTCACCCAGGGCAACGTCAACTGGATCGCCAAGGCCGAGAAGCTCGACAAGTACAAGGTCCGGCTGACCACCAAGGAGATCTTCCCGGCCGCGATCGAGTATCTCGCCGGCCCGGTCGTGATCCACCCGAACGAGTATTACGAGAAGGTCGGCCCCAAGGGCCAGAACGAGAAGCCGGTAGGCTCGGGCCCCTACAAGGTCTCGAACTACGTGCCGGGCAAGTCGATCACGCTCGAGCTCAACAAGGACTATTTCAAGGATTCGCCGAAGCCGCAGCCCAAGATCGGCAAGTTCGAGATCCGCTTCATCCCGGATCGCCAGACCCAGATGGCCGAGATGCTCTCGGGCGGCGCCGACCTGATCATGCACGTGCCGAAGGACCAGGCCGACCACCTCCAGACAGTCCCGACGCTGCAGGTCGTCTCCGGCGAGACGATGCGCATCGTCTTCATGCAGATGAACATCCTGGACGGCACGCCCGCCCCCGCCCTCAAGGACGAGCGCGTGCGCAAGGCGATCATCCACGCCATCGACCGCGAGGCGATGGTCAAGAACATCGTCGGCTCCGGCTCGCGCGTCATCAACACGATCTGCTTCCCCTCGCAGTTCGGCTGCACCGACGAGGGCGCGGCGCGCTATCCCTATGATCCGGCCAAGGCCAAGGCGCTGCTGGCGGAAGCCGGCCATCCCAGCCTGACCATGGACATCGTCGCCTATCGCGAGCGCAACCAGACCGAGGCGCTGATCGGCTATCTCCAGGCCGTCGGCATCAAGACCAATCTGCGCTTCCTGCAATACGCCGCGATGCGCGAGCAGATCGCCACCAACAAGGCGATGCTGACGCACCAGACCTGGGGCTCGTTCTCGGTCAACGACGTCTCGGCGGCGACGCCGAACTACTTCGCCTTCCGCAGCGAGGACATCACCCGCGATGCGGCTGTCCGCGACCTGCTGGAGAAGGGCAACAACTCGGTCGATCCGGCGGTGCGCAAGGAAGCCTACAAGGCCGGCCTGAAGATCATCGCCGACAAGGCCTATGCCGTGCCGCTCTATTCGCTGCCGGTCTACTACGTCGCCAACAAGGACCTGAACTTCAAGGCCTATCCGGACGAGCTCGTCCGCTTCTGGGAGATGGGCTGGAAGTGACGCGCAAGCGTCATTCTCGGGCGTAGCGAAGCGCAGACCCGAGAATCTCCTGAAAGAGATGGTCGGCTCAAGGCCGACCATGACGCGCCGGGCCTTTTCGTAGGACTGGCGCGGACATCACCTTCACAATTGGAAGCAAGCCATGCTCGGCTTCATCGTCAAACGGCTCGGCCTGGCGCTGCTCGTCGCGCTCGCGGTCTCGGCCATCGCCTTCTTCCTGCTGCGCCTCTCCGGCGACATCGCGGTCGCGATCGCCGGCGAGGGCGCGCAGCAGGCCGATCTCGACGTTATCCGCAAGACCTACGGGCTCGATCGGCCGCTCGTCGTCCAGTATCTCGACTGGCTGTTCAAGACGCTCTCGGGCGATTTCGGCACCTCGATCTATTTCAAGACCGACGTCTCCTCGCTGGTCTTCGCCAAGCTGCCGGTGACGCTGATCCTCGGCCTCTCCTCGCTCGCCTTCGCGCTCGCGATCTCGATCCCGCTCGGCGTGCTCGCCGCGATCTACGCCAATAGCTGGATCGACCGGCTGGCTCTCGCCATCGCCGTCTTCGGCCAGGCAATGCCGAACTTCTTCTTCGCACTGATCCTGGTGATGCTGTTCTCGATCACGCTGCGCTGGCTGCCGGTCTCCGGCTCGGGGACCTGGCTGCACTATGTCATGCCGACGATCGCACTCGGCTACTACACCGCGCCGGCCTTCATGCGCCTGATCCGCGCCGGCATGATCGAGGTGCTTTCGGCCGATTACATCCGGACCGCGCGCGCCAAGGGCCTCTCCTCCCACGCCGTCATCATCACCCATGCGCTGCGCAATGCCGCCGTTCCGGTCGTGGCGCTGACGGCGGTGCAGCTCGGCTTCCTGCTCGGCGGCTCGGTGGTGATCGAGACGATCTTCGCGCTCGATGGGCTCGGCTATCTCGCCTATCAGAGCATCACCTACAAGGATTTCCCGGTCATGCAGGTCATCGTCCTGCTGCTCTCGGTCGTCTACGTCCTGCTGACGCTGCTGGCCGACATCGCCAATGCCTGGCTCGATCCTCGTATCCGGGTGTCCTGAGATGAGCGACGCGACCTCCCTCCCCCTCGCTGCCAGCGACGTCACCGGCGGGCGCCGCCTGCTGCGCCGGGCGCTGGCCCAGAAATCCTTCCTGTTCGGCTTCGGACTGCTGGTGCTGTTCATCGTGCTGGCGCTGCTCGCCCCGGTGCTGGCGCCGCACGACCCCTATCTGCAGAACCTGACGGCGCGGAACGTCCCGCCGTTCTGGTATGACAAGGGCAACTGGGTCCATCCGCTCGGCACCGATCCGCTCGGGCGCGACTATCTCTCGCGCTTGCTCTACGGCGCCCGCATCTCGCTGATCATCGGCATCAGCGTCGTCGCCATCGCCGGGCTGATCGGCACGACCATGGGCCTGCTCGCCGGCTATTTCGGCGGCCGCATCGACATGGCCGTGACCTTCATGGTCACCACCCGCCTCGCCATGCCGGTGATCCTGGTGGCGCTCGCCGTCGTCGCGATCATCGGCTCCTCGCTCTGGATCGTCATCCTGGTGCTCGGCCTGCTGAAATGGGACCGTTTCGCCGTGGTGATGCGCAGCGCGACGCAGCAGGTCCGCTCGCTCGACTACATCACGGCGGCACAGGCCTCCGGGGCGAGCACGACCCGCATCATCCTGCGCGAGGTCCTGCCCAACATCGCCCCGCACCTGATCGTGGTGGCGACGCTGGAAGCGGCGAGCGCCATCCTGCTCGAAGCCGCGCTCTCCTTCCTCGGCCTCGGCGTGCAGCCGCCGCTGCCCTCCTGGGGCCTGATGGTCTCCGAAGCCAAGGCCTACATGTTCTTCTCGTTCTGGCTGATCGCCCTGCCCGGCACGGCGCTCGCTCTGCTGATCTTCGCGATCAACCTCGCGGGCGACGGCCTGCGCGACGTGATCTCGCCCGAAAAGCGCAACTGACTATCCGACGGAGTGACCATCATGACCCGCGCCAAGGCGATCGCCCATGCGCTCGACTATTTCGACTCCGGCAGCTTCAAGAGCGACCTGTCGCGCCTGATCGCCATGCCGACCGAGAGCCAGAACCCGGATCGGGCGCCGGTCCTTGCCGAATATCTCGACAAGGAGATGCAGCCTCTGCTGGAGAGCCTCGGCTTCACCTGCACGATCCTCAATCATCCCAAGGCCAAGGGCCCCTTCCTCTTCGCGCAGCGCATCGAGGCCGAAGGCCTGCCGACCATCTTCGGCTACGGCCATGGCGACGTGATCCGCGGCCTCGACGCACAATGGGCCGAGGGCCTCTCGCCCTGGACCCTCACCGAGCGCGGCGACCGCTGGTATGGCCGCGGCGTCGTCGACAACAAGGGCCAGCACCTGATCAACATCAGCGCGCTGAAGTCGGTGCTCGAGACGCGCGGCGGCACGCTCGGCTTCAACGTCAAATACCTGATCGAGATGGGCGAGGAATGCGGCTCGCCCGGCCTGCGCGAGCTCTGCACCGAGCAGAAGGAGCTGTTCAAGTCGGACGTGCTGATCGCCTCCGACGGGCCGCGCCTTAACGCCGAGCGCCCGACCATCTTTTTGGGCGCCCGCGGCGGCGTCACCTTCGACCTCACCATCAACGCCCGCGAAGGCGGCCACCATTCCGGCAACTGGGGCGGCATCCTTTCCGACCCGGCGATCCAGCTCGCCCACGCCATCGCCTCGATCACCTCGCCGACCGGCCAGATCCGCATCCATGAATGGGTGCCGAAGGAATTGCCGGCAGCGGTGCGCAAGGCCCTCGCCGATTGCGAGATCGACGGCGGCCCCGACGGCCCGACCATCGATCCCGAATGGGGCGAGCCCGGCCTGTCGCCGGCCGAGCAGGTCTTCGGCTGGTGCTCCTTCGACGTGCTGGCGATGAAGTCGGGCGTGCCGGAGACCCCGGTCAATGCGGTGCCGCCGAGTGCCTGGGCCCGCTGCGCGCTCCGCTTCGTCGTCGGCATCGACCCGGACGACGTCATCCCGGCGCTGCAGCGCCACCTGAAGCGCCATGGCTTCGACATGGTCGAGGTCACCAAGGCGCGCGATGCGGTCTTCAACGCGACGCGGCTCGATCCCGACGATCCGTGGGTGGAATGGGCGCTGGCCTCGCTGCAGAAGAGCACCAACAAGAAGCCGGCTCTGCTGCCCAATCTCGGCGGCGGCCTGCCCAACGACATCTTCGCCGATATCGTCGGCATGCGCACGATCTGGGTGCCGCATTCCTATCCCGGCTGCTCGCAGCACGCCCCGAACGAGCACGTCCCCATCGCGATCCCGCGCGAGGCGCTCGGCCTGATGGCTGGGCTCTATTGGGACCTCGGCGAGAGCGACCGCCCGGCACTCTGAGGCGCGGCAGCCTGCGGGCCGCCTTCGCCATACTCCCGATCAAGGACGGCAGCGTCCGGACGCTGCCGTTCCAGGCTCTCGCGATAGCGCAGGCAGCCACGCAGGAATTTCGGCCAGGGCGGCACCGCGATCTCCGGAGAAATCTGCTCCGGCAGCAGCCCCCAGAGCTGGGGATGGTGCCAGCAGAGATCGTGCCCGGATGAATCGCGATGTTCGCGGATGCCCGCACGCAGGCGTTTGACCTCCGCGACCAGCTGCTCCGGCGTCATGCCGCTGAGATCGTCATCCATGATGCGCTCTCCTACTGACCACGCTCCTGCGGCTCACGCGGATCGCGCGCCGGCGGCAGGTCGATCGGCGTCGCCGGCGGCCCTTCGGGCGGCGCGTTCGGCGGCAATTCCGGCGGCGGATCGTTCGGAATGCCGTTCGGCTCGTTGTCCGGCGGATTCTCGATCGGCGGCGCCGGGGAGACCTCGCCCGGGTTCATCGGCGGCAGCTCCGGGGGCGGCGTCGGGCTGGTCGGGACACCGCCCGGCGGTCCCCCGGCCTGGTGAGTGGCTGTCATCGCGTCATCCTCTTAATCTCCGAGGAAACGCCTGCGCCCTGGAAAGGTTCGGTCCGGCCTCAGAACTCCGCAAGAGCTGAGGCAGGTCACCGCCAACGTCAGCAGATCGGAGACGTCGATGCAGATCAGCGCTTCAATGGCCGGGTTCGCGGCTCTTGCACTTATCGCCGCGGCGAGCCCGGTTCAGGCACAGGCGCCCGATCTTCTCGCCTGCTCCGGCCCCTTCGCCCGCGACGCCGACGAGGCGGCCCTGATCAAGGCCTTCGGTCCCGGAAACGTCCAGCGCGCCCGGATCGAGATCGGCGAAGGCGAGAAGGCCGCCGGCGCCATCCTCTTTCCAAAGGACAAAAAGCGCCGGCTCGAACTGATCTGGCGCGACGGCAAGAAGCGCCGCGGGCCAGGAACGATCTATGTCCGCGAGGGCTCCGCCTGGGCGGTGACCGGGCCGGCCGGAGAGCGCCTCGCCATCGGTAGCGCCCTCGCCGCGGTTGAGGCCGCCAATGGCAAGCCCTTCAGCATCCTCGGCTTCGACTGGGACTATTCCGGCACCGCCGCCGACTGGCAGGGCGGCAAGCTCGCCAAGGCCTTCGGCGGCTGCAAGCTGACGATCCGCTTCGGTTATCCCAAGGGTGCGGACGCCAAGGCGCTCGACCGGCTCTCCGGCGACAAGGAATTCTCCTCGTCGAACCCGGACATGCGCCTCGTCAAGCCGACAGCCTATGAGGTCATGCTATCCTGGTCGGACTGAGCCCTAGGGCTCAGTCCTCGTCTTCCCTGGCTCTACCGGTCTCGACGAGGATCTCGCGTTTGCCGGCGTGGTTGGCGGGGCCGACGATGCCCTCGTTCTCCATCCGCTCCATGATCGAGGCGGCGCGGTTGTAGCCGATCTGCAAACGGCGCTGGATGTAGGAGGTCGAGGCCTTCTTGTCGCGCAAGACCACCGCCACCGCCTGCTCGTAAGGGTCCTCGCTCTCCGACTGGCCCATGCC
>NZ_JBNNPK010000022.1:0-108285 GCF_050275675.1 Allobosea sp. NPDC003192 | reverse complement strand
GCGTAGGCGGCGGCCACGGCGGTGGCGGCGGCCACGGCGGTGGCGGCGGCCACGGCGGCGGCGGCCACGGCGGAGGCGGTGGTCACGGCGGAGGCGGTGGTCACGGTGGCGGCGGCAGCAGCGGCGGCAGCAACGTTCGTTGAGCGAGCCCTCTTATCCGGTCAGGCTGCGCACCAGCCTGGCCGGATTGCGCTCATTCCCGGGCGAACGGCGATCGCCCCCTCGGCCAGCAAATCGACAGAGACCGGAGCGAGCACGCTGCACATGTCCCGGCTTTGCAGACAAGACATCTGCGAGGACCGGTCCGCTCAGGGCCGGTATGGGCGCCTGGTCGCCGCGGTCACCACGACGGTGCCGCCATCGATCGCTTCCCAGGCACGCGGATTGGCCTGCGACATGCGGGTGAAGAACAGATATCCGGTCTGCGTCCAGGGCAGCAGACGCGAGGTCTTGTTGTCGAGGACGAGATCGCCCTCGGAGGTCGCGGCCATCAGCACCGCATGGCCCTCGCCGGCTGGCGTGGCGACGACCGCGATCAGCAGGGCCGAGGACGGCCAGCCGCGCTCGATCAATTGCTTGCGTTTCAAAAGCGCGAAATCCTCGCAATCGCCCTGGCCATCGGTCGGGATACTCCAGACATCCTCGCGGCCATGATGCGCCTGGTCGGAAATCTCCGAGATGGCGGAGTTCACCCGCGCATTGACCTCCTGCAGGTCGCGCTGGCGCTCCGGGGTCAGGACGACCTGCCGCGTCAGGGCGCCGGCGCGGCGGCATTCCGCCGGGTTCCTGGCGCAGAAATTGACGAAGGCCGGCGGCGGCGAGGCCGATCCGCGGGTCCTGGCGGCGAGTTGCTCGGCCTGGGCGGGCCCCGGCAGAGACCCCGCCAGCAGCACGATGCCGAGAGCCCATGAGGCGAACGAGACAGGCGTCGTCATGGTCGAAACCACATCGTCATGGTCCGCCTTGCAGGGGGAGATCGCGGGATCGGCAGTCGGAAGGATGGGCGCCTTTGCTTAAGAAAGACGGCAATTCTGTGATTAAACATGACGGGAGATTCGGGCGGCCGCAGCAAGGCTGAAGGCGCCCCGTCAACAGGATCCGCAAGGCGCGCCACCGCGCGCCAGGTGAGGGTTTTGTCTCAATACGCTGATTTCAACTGGGAAAGCGACCGGTCTTCAGACCGAGATTCAACTGGTGGCACGGCGATTTCCAACGGTCAGGCGGCGCCGTCGCCGCCGTCCCGCGGTCGCTCCGGCCTGCCGGCCCAGCGCTCGATCGAGTGATCGACGGCGAGCAGCGCCATGGCGAGCACGGTCGCCGAGAGCACGATCGCATGGTCGCCGAGCCCGGCGGCGCAGCCGAGCGCCGCGGTGACCCAGATCGCCGCCGCCGTGGTCAGGCCTTGCGGCGTCGCATGCCCCTTGCGCAGCACGATGACGCCGGCGCCCAGGAAGCCGATGCCGGTGACCAGCCCCTGGACGACACGGCTGGCGGCGTCGATCTGATCCGGCTCGCTGAAGATGGTTGCGGCGGCGGCGGTGCCGAGGCCGACGAGACCGAAGGTGCGGATGCCGGCGGCGCGCTGCTTGCCGGTGCGTTCCCAGCCGACGACGATCCCGGCCGCCATCCCCGCCAGCAGGCGCAGCAGCAGATCGATCTCTCCCCAAACATCGAAGCTCATGCCAGTGACGCTCATCCCGCCCTCCCCGCAGCGATTGCCCGCGGGGCTTGAACGCGCGAGGAAGCGAGGTGTTGCCGTGCGTGATGCCGGCGACTGAGATCGCCGGTTCAAAGCAAGGTTCGACAGATGCCCTATACCGACCCGCTCGAGCCGCTGCTCCAACGCGAGGAAGAGCTGCGCCATCAGATCGCCAGGCGTCTCGTCGAGGAAGCCGGCGCCCCGCCGCCGCCCGCTCTGTCAGCCAATCACCTCGCCGCCGCCGACGCGGCGATCGCCAACTGGGAAGAGCAAGGCGAGGAAGAACAGGACCAGCGGGCGTTCCGAGCCATGGGGCCGCTGCAGGAATTGCTGGCGGAGCATCAAAATCTGATTGAACAGATCTTCGACATTAAGGACCGGCGGCTGTCGTGATCGACGTAGGTTGAATTGACGCCCATTGCTTCGGCAACTTGGGCTTATGCAGGCTGCCAAAGAATAACAAGCCGCAGCTGTATGGTGCGGATTCAAGCTCCGGGCCTCCCGAGCTCCGGTCTATCACCCACCGCACGGGATTGGCGACACATGCTGTTACTCGTGAGCGGCACTCATGACCGCCCTAGCCGCTCCTATCGACATTCTGCCGTAAATCCGATAGATTTTTACTAGATGATGTAGCGCACCGGATGTGAGGCATCAAAATGTTGACTGACGACGAGATCGAGCGCAGAGCCACTGCAC
The DNA here is from genome assembly GCF_050275675.1 of Allobosea sp. NPDC003192. NCBI lineage: Bacteria > Pseudomonadati > Pseudomonadota > Alphaproteobacteria > Hyphomicrobiales > Alloboseaceae > Allobosea > Allobosea sp. NPDC003192. Next base: position 105,887 of record NZ_JBNNPK010000022.1, on the reverse strand, counting down.
TTCGCAAGGAGCTGGGCCTCGACAAGCAGTTGCGGCTTGACCTTATGACGGTGATTCATAAGGCCAAGGGGAAATTCAAGAGGTTCGATTACCTCCGGGTCCCTGACCGCGGTATGCCCGATGCCGAGGCTCAGTTTGATAGCGAGACGGGCGTCATCAGCATGCGAGAGTCGGTCTTTCAGGGCATGCAAAATGGCAATGAGCGAGCTCGCATGACCGTTGCCCACGAAATGGGGCATTTTGCTTTGAAGCACGCTGGCGTTCGTAACCGAGCGATGCAGCCGGGCGCGGCAGAGAAGTATCTGGCGAGCGTCCGGAGCGCCGAGCGCGAAGCAATGCGATTTGCCGCGGCCTTTTTGGCGCCAGCTGACTTGATCGGCCCTCATGACAATGCTCACGAGATTGCTTTGCGGTTTGGGCTGAGCCTGCAAGCCGCTGAGATCAGACGATGTGAGGTTGAGGAAATGCGCAACCGCGGCGCACGACAGAAGAGGCAACTGCCGGAGAATGTTATCAACTATCTCAAGGAGGCTCGTCGTCGCGGCCTGCCGATCAAGACAGAGATTGACTGACGCGCTTTACATGCGGGCTGTCCACAGGGGTCACTGAGCGGACCAGCCTGTAGAGCATTGATGCACGCCGTTGTTACGGTCTCATCGGCACAAGGCTCTGGGAAGGCCTAACTTCTTGAAGCGAAACAAGGCTCAAGAAAAATGGTGCCCAGGGGCGGAATCGAACCACCGACACTGCGATTTTCAGTCGCATGCTCTACCAACTGAGCTACCTGGGCATTCCCGCGAAGCGCGCTGCGCTTCGGTTGGTGCGAGGCGATATAGAGGCATGGGCGCGGGCTGTCCAGCCGACAAACGATCCTGCCGGTGGGAAAATTTCATCCGGGCCTGCAAAGGTGCGAAAACCACGGCCGGCACAGCCTTTTTGCCGCGCCGGACGCGACTGCGGCGCCGGCCCGGCACATCCCGGGCACGGATCGCGGCACAGATGCTGACAAGTCCTGGAACCAAAGCGCGGTAACCGGGTTGATGCGGCGGCGCCAGCGATGGCGCCGTGCCTACCGCCGATCTCGAGCAAGCCGCGGATGTACCGGCAGTTCGATCGCGCGGGAGGCGGAATTCGGGCGATATCGCCCTCCGGATAGTCCTGACCCGTCGCATGCGACGCGTCAGCGAACGGCCCGGCGTCCTCCCGAAAGGGATGCGCCGGGCCTTTCCATGTCAGACGTCCTCGTCGCGCCGCATCGGCGCTTCCTCGGTCTCCTCCAGCGGCTCGCCCGGAATCACGTAACTGCCCTTGAGCCAGCGGCCGAGGTCGATATCGGCGCAGCGCGACGAGCAGAACGGCTTGAAGCGCTGCACGGAAGGCTTGCCGCAGATCGGACAGGGCCGCGCAGGCGAGGCAGGATTCTCGGGTTGCTCAGGCGCCATATTGCAAGGTCACTCCACCATCGACTGGAAGCTCGATGCCGGTGACATAGCGCGCTTCGTCGCTGGCGAGGAAGAGCGCCGCCCAGGCGACGTCCCAAGCCTCGCCCATATGGCCCATCGGCACCTGCGAGTCCCGCTTGGCCCACATCGCCGCGACATCGCCCTTGCCATAGGTCTGGGCGAGCCCAGCCGAATGCTCGACCATCGGCGTCTTCATCAGCCCGGGCAGCACGGCATTCACGCGGATCTTCTCGGGAGCGTATTGCGCCGCGGTGGTGCGGGTGAGCTGGTTCATCGCCGCCTTGCTGGCGCCATAGCTGGCATAGGGCACGCCGGTGTGGCGGATCGAGGCGATCGAGGAGATGTTGATGATCGAACCGCCCTGCCCGCTCTGCGCAAACTGGCGCTGCATCACCGGGATGACGTGCTTCATCGCCAGGAAGCAGCCGGTCAGGTTGACCTTGAAGACGCGCTCCCAGGTCTCGAGCGGCAGGTCGACGACGCTGCCGACCTCGGCGATGCCGACATTGTTGTCGAGCACGTCGATACGGCCATAGGCCTTGAGCGTCGCCTCGACCAACGCGCTGAGATCATCCTCGCTGGTGACGTCGGTGCGGATGGCGAAGGCCTCGCCGCCCTCGCCAGCGATGATGCTGGCGGTCTCCTGCGCCGCCTCGAGATTGCGGTCGGCGCAGACGACCCTGGCGCCTTCGCGGGCGAACACGGTCGCGGTCGCCTTGCCATTGCCCCAGCCCGGGCCGATCGAGCCCGCGCCCGCGACGATCGCGACCTTGCCTTCGAGACGTCCAGTCATAGCGGTGTTCCCTGCCCTGCGTGCTTACAAGTTGTCGGCGCCACCATCGGCACTCGCAGCGGCCTGGGCAAGCGCACGGCACGCAAGCCGGCATGCGCTCTGGCGCGTCCTCAGGCGAGTTGTGCGGCCGCGAGCGCGATCGCGGTGGTGAGGCCGACGACCAGCGCGAACCATGGCCAGAGCGAACGCAGCGCCTGCCCGGTCTCGGCCGTCGTCGCCTTGATCAGGACCTGGCCCATGGTGACGCGGACCGGGCTGACGGCCGTGAGCAGGCTGCCGGCGACGACCGCGGCGGCGATCACCAGAAGCCGCGCCTCGCCCGCCGGGACGAGCGCGGTCGCGAGCGGCATCGAGACGGCGCCGGCGCCGGTGTTCGAACCGGTGAGATAGCCGCCGAGCGCGCCCGCGACCGGAACAATGCCGGCCGACCAGGAGCCGAGCACGCCGCTGACGGCAAGGCCGATGCCGCCGGCAAGGCCGGAGCCGACCATGATCCAGGCCATGCCGACGAGCAGGAAGGTCAGCAGCGCCGCGCGGCCGGCGCGCTGCAGCGTCAGCTTCATCAGCACCGTCGCCTGCCTTGCCCCGCCGCGGCGGATTGCGACCACGAGCGCGATGACGATCAGAGGGATGGCCGGTGAGAGCAGCGGCGCGAAGGCCGAAGCGTCGGCGAAGGGCTTGAAGGAGGGGTGCTCCAGCCGGTCATGGATCGCCGGCACCAGCCGCATCAGCGCCAGCGCGACGACGAGCGCGATATAGGGCGCAAGGCGCGCCAGCAGTGCCCGGTCGAGCCCGGCCCAGCCCTTCACCCGCAGGAAGCGCAGCAGCATCACCGGCGCCAGCGCCGCGATCGCTGAGAGTTCCAGCGGCAAAGTGAGATTGGCTGCGACCAGCAGGGCCATCAGCAAGGCGATGAGGCCGGCCCATTCGAGGCGGTCGGCGAGCGCCGGCGGCAGGCCGGCCTGCCGCGACAGCCGCCAGAACAGGGGAAGCAGCGCAGCGCAGAGCAGCGCCGTCACGATCGCGATCCGCCAGATCAGCTCCGAGAGCGAGACGCCGGCGATGTCGGCGCTGATCCTGGTTCCGATGCCGAGCGCCCCCCAGGGCACCAGGATCTGGCTGAAGGTCGCGAGCGCCAATGCTGGCGCCTTCTCGACGCCGAGGCTGCGGGCACCCGAGACCGCGACGACATAGCCGACGCCGAAGCCGGTCGAGGTTTCCAGGAACGGGCCGCGCAGCAGGCAGGCCTCGGCGAGCGCGCCATGTCCGGAATTAGCCGAGCCATCCTCGTCCTTTGCCCGTTCCAGACTGAGCGAGAAGGCGAGCCCGGCAACGATGACCAGCGTCGCGGGCAGGCCGATCCAGGCGCCGGCGGCGAAATGCCTGGCGATCGCAGCGGCGTCCGGTTGGTTGGGCCCAGCGACATAGGCGACGAGTGCGGCACAGATGGTGCCGACCAGCCCGGCGGTCAGCGCGGAGCGCCCCGAGAGGATCAGTCCGAGGAAGAGGATCAGCGGCGAGAGCCAGATCAGGATCATGGCTATCAGGCGCCGCCTGCCTCAGCCGACGTTCAGCCAGCCCAGGCGGACCGGGTAGCCCTCGCCGCCGAGCAGGTTGACCGTCTCGTAGAGCGGCAGGCCGACCACGCCGGTATAGGAGCCGACGAGCTTGACGACGAAGGAGCCGGCAATGCCCTGGATGGCGTAGGCGCCGGCCTTGCCGCGCCATTCGCCCGAGGCGAGATAGTTTTCCAGGTCCTCGCCGGAGAGCCGCTTGAAGCGCAGGCGCGTCTCGACGATGCGCTCGCGAATGCCGCCCGAGGGCGTCGCCAGCGCGACGCCGGTATAGACCCGGTGCGCCCGGCCGGAGAGCAGGCGCAGGCAGGCGGCGGCCTCGTCGACGATCTCGGCCTTGGGCAGGATGCGCCGGCCGACCGCGACCACGGTGTCGGCGGCGAGGATATAGGCGCCGTCGAGATCGGGACGCCCTCTCAGCCCGGCGAGCCCGGCTTCGGCCTTGGCGCGGGCGAGACGGCGGGCGAGATCGCGCGGGCGCTCGCCCTTGAGCGGACTCTCGTCGAGATCGGAGGGCAGCAGCGCGTCGGGCTTGAGGCCGGCCTGCTCTAGCAAGGCGAGGCGGCGCGGCGAGGCCGAGGCCAGGACCAGCTTGGGCCGCCAGCCCGGCGGCTTCTGGGAGCTGAAGAGATTCAAGGCTGTCGGCTCGCTGCGCGTCCCGGGCGAATGTCGTGCAAGGCTTTAGAGCATGTTCTGCTGCTGTGGGAACCTCTTTCGCGAGCGGTGCCAGCCCAAGCGAACGCGCGAGACGCCTTGCATCCCCTGTGCACTGTACACAACTTCGAACACCGACATGCGCGGCTTTGGATTGTGCTAAACTGTTCAGCTTGCCACATTCGGCAAGCGGGTGTGGCGGCGCCCGCGAGGCTCGGCCCGTGCGGCCCCTTTTCTCGTCAACGGAGAGCTTTCGCCATGGCGTCACGGACTGGATCGGCTTCGACTGTCGCATTGGCTGCGGACGCACAAAGCGTTCTCGCCGAGATGGTCGCGATGCAGGTCGACGCCGGGCTCACCATCGCGATGCGCCTCCCGATCCTGGCCAAGGGCGCGCTCGGCGACGCCAGGGGCCAGCGCGAGGCGAGCAAGGCCGTGGTCGAAAAGGCCGCCGCGATGGCGGAGAGCAGCTTCGCCATTGGTCACGCCGCGGCGCTGTTCTGGTGGAGCATGGCGCTCAACCCGCTGACCCCGAACGGGCTTGGCGAAGCGACGGCCAAGGCGGTCCACAGCACGCTGGAGCCGTTCTCGCGGCGCACCCGCGCCAATGCCAGCCGATTAAGCCGTCGTCGCGGCTGACTGTTTGCCTGGCTCCCGGCGCCAGCCTCGGCCAACAAAAGCCCTCCGGCGCGCGCATGCCCGCAGGGCGACGACGACAGACTCCTCCTCGTAGAAGCGTCAGATATTGGCCCATGCGAAATCAGCATGTCACTCTGCCGCCTTGCCGAGTTCGCGGCGAACACTTAGGCTCAACCGGGATATTCGCCGCAATTCGGTGATGCGATCCGGTCCTGAGGTCCGCGAGATCGGCAGCGCCGCTTGGCCATGACGCACACGCAAGCAAGATTGTTCTCGCGCCGCAAGGTGCTCGCCGGGCTTGCCGCCGCCGCGACGCCAAACCTCACCTGGGCGCAGACAATCGCGATGGAGGGCCCGGTGTTTTCCGCAACCGGGCCTGACGCAGGCCGCTATGGCATTGAAGAGGGTTTTCCGGCGCACCGTGCTCCCTATGAGCCGAGATATCGCGTCGGAACATTCAGCCGTTTCGACCAGCTCTACCCGACCCGCTGGATCGAACGCCCCGCAACGCCGTGGAACTTCAAACGCGCGTCAGCAAGCGTCCGATACACATACATGGGCAAGCACCTGTCGCTGAACGACTACGTGAGCGGCAACCCCGTCACCGGGCTTCTCGTCGCCAAAGACGACGAGATCCTGTTCGAGCACTATCAATACGCCCGCACCGACCATGATCGGCTAGCCTCGCAATCGATGGCGAAGTCGCTTGTCGCGCTGCTGATCGGGATTGCGCAGTCCGAAGGCGCCATCCGAGCAGTCGACGATACCGTGGAGACCTATGTTCCCGCCCTTGCCGGAAGCGAATACGGCAAGACGCCAATCCGCGATCTGTTGCACATGTCCTCCGGCGTGGAATTCGGAGAACAGGCCGATAACGAGCGTGATCTCGACCGGCTCTGGCTCGACCTCATGGGCGGGTACGTACCGAGCTATGCCAGCCAGGCAAAGGGAACGATCGGCGGCATCAGGCAGTTCAACCACCGTGTCGCCCCGGCAGGATCACGATTTTTCTATGCCAGCATCGAAGCGGACGTGCTCGGTCTGGTGCTTCGTCAGGCAACCGGCCAGACCCTGTCTTCCTATCTGCAGGAAAAGATCTGGAAACCGATCGGCGCCGAGGCCGATTCCTGCTGGTTGGTCGACGCACAGGGCTTCGAGGTCGCACACGGGTTCTTCAACGCCGTCCTGCGCGACTATGCGCGGCTGGGACGCCTGCTTGCCCATGATGGCGCCTGGAACGGGAAACAGATCATCCCGGCGCAGTGGATGATGGACGCAACGACGGTGCGGCCTTCAGACTCCTATCTCGCGCCGGCCAAAGCCGATCCGACGTTCGGTTATGGGTATCTGATGTGGCTGCTGCCCTGGGGCGCTCGTCAGTTCGCCCTGTTCGGCGACTACGGGCATCGCATCTGCGTCGATCCCACGTCCAAGCTCGTCCTGGTCCAGACGGCTGTCGAACAGACGAACGAAATCTGGAGCCTGTGGCCTGCACTGGTCAAACAGCTCGGCAGGGCATGACGGCCCTTGCGCGTGCCGTCGCCAGAGCACGGGCAATCTACTCGTCGACTTTCGTCTCCGCAGCAGCGACCACCGCCTCGCCTGCTGCTCCCTCCGGCCGACCCTGACCTGCGGCATGGTCGCGCTCGAGCTTGCGGTAGCGCGCGACGCTGACCGGGATCAGTGCGAGATAGGCGGCGACGACCAGCGCCAGCATCTCGAACGGATAGGCGAAGAGCAGGCCGGCGACGACGACGACGGCGACGAAGATCGGCAGAACCTGGTCGCGCGGAATGCGGGTGCCGAGCGTCTTGCCGGCGTAGCAAGGGATGCGCGAGATCGTCAGGAAGGCGATGAACAGGATGTAGAGGCCGACGAACGGCGCGCCATAGTCCTGCACTGGCACACCGATAAACTGGAGATACAGCGGCAGCATCGCGGTGATCGCGCCGGCCGGAGCCGGCATGCCGACGAAGAAGTTCTTCTGCCATTCCGGCCGGTTGGGATCGTCGATCATCACGTTGAAGCGCGCGAGCCTGAGCGCCATGGCGCAGGCCAACGTCAGCACGATGATCCAGCCGAACGACTTCAGGTCGTGCAGGACGAAGACCCAGAGCACATAGCCGGTGGCGACGCCGAAATTGACGAAATCCGAGAGCGAATCGAGCTCGGCACCGAAGCGCGAGGTGCCCTTGAGCAGGCGCGCAAGGCGGCCGTCGACGCCGTCGAGCGCCGCGGCGATCAGGATGCAGATCGTCGCGGTCTCGAGCTTACCCTCGACGACGAGGCGCATCGCGGTCAGGCCGAGGCAGAGCGCCAGCAGCGTGATGACGTTCGGCGCGATCAGCCGGAACGGGATCGGCTTGAAGCGCGCGCGCTTGGTCTCGACGCGCTCGGGCTCGAAAGGCGGAAAGAGGTCGCTCATATCAGCCCGAATACGCGGTTTTATGATGGGAGGCTAGGCGTGGGGCGAAGCGCATAGCGTCATGCTCGGGCTTGACCCGAGCATCTCAGAACCAGTGGGCGGCTACCCTCTTGTTACGAGATTCTCAGGTCTGCGCTTCGCTCTGCCCGAGAATGACGGCCTTGTCTCAAATCCCCCGGAACACCCGGGCCGTATCGTTGCCGGAAAAATCCGCCAGCACGGTCTCGCCGGCGATCGCCGTCTGGCCTTCGCCGACCAGTGGAGTCACGCCCTGCGGCAGGTAGACGTCGACGCGCGAGCCGAAGCGGATCAGCCCGAAGCGCTCGCCCTGGCCAAGCGGATCGCCCTCCTTGACGAAGGGCACGATGCGGCGGGCAATCAGGCCGGCGATCTGGACGACGGCGATGGTGCCGGCCGGCGTCTCGATCGCCAGCGCATTGCGCTCATTGTCCTCGCTCGCCTTGTCGAGCTCGGCATTGAGGAAGAGGCCGGGCGTATAGGCCATCTTGGTGAGGCGGCCGGCGACCGGGCTGCGGTTCACATGGCAGTCGAAGACGTTCATGAACACCGAGATGCGGGTCATCGGCTCGGCCGGCAGCTCGAGTTCCGGCGGCGGCACGGCGGTGGCGATCTGGCTGATGCGGCCGTCGGCCGGCGAAATCACCAGCCCCTCGCGCTGCGGCACGATTCGGACAGGGTCGCGGAAGAAATAGCAGATCCACAGCGTGATCAGCGTGCCGATCCAGCCGAAAGGCCCCCAGAGCTGGCCGAGCACCAGCGTCGCCACCACGCCGATGGCGATGAAGACATAGCCTTCCTTGTGGATCGGCACGATCGTCCGGCGGACGGAGTCGACGAGAGACATGGGCGTTAGTCCTGTTGCTCTTGTTGGCGCGGTGCGCGCATCTGGCAGTGCCGTCGCGGCGAGGTTGAGGCCGCAAGACGGCGAAGCTGTTTAGGCTTTTGCAGGCATTTGCGAAAGGGGCGCGCGGCTGGCGCGACAATCGATCCCCGACCAAGGCCGGCGCCAGTGCCTCTTGGGGTGGCATATTGTTTCAGGCCTTCACGAATGGGCCAACACAGGCCAAATGATGGTCTCAAGATCGACCAGTTTTCTGATCCGAGTTTCCCAGCCCTCAATGTAGACATGCCGTAAATCGCTGGCACGGTGCAAAACCATGAGCGTCAGCAGCCGTCGCCTCATTTCGGAGCCCAACATTCTTGGCTCCAGACCATACCCTTCTAGGAGACAACAGACGCGACCGGGCAGACCCGCGCACATGAAGGCACTCGGCCCGAGGAGATCGTATTCGCGCCAGCCGGTCATCACATCGCCGAAGTCGATCAGAGCCGCGAGACGCCACTGCCCCAGCTCTTCGGTGAGAAGGAAGTTCTCCGGTATCCACTCGCCAGTCAGGATTACGGGCGGCGCGTCAAGCGGCACAGTTGCTGGCACGTCATGGAGAAGCTCTTCGAGATCGGATAGGAGACCTGAAGCGAGGCCTTGTCGACGATGCCGCTCGATACAGCCGGCAACCTGTCCGGCGATGAAACTCGGCCAGGTGGGCTCGATCGTCGCGAGTTCACCGGGCGCCACCGACTGCACATCCGCTATTGTTCGACCGATCTGTCTGAGCACCCGCTCTTTTTGAGATTCAGCCAGAGTTGGCCAAGCCTCCGATCCTAGAATGCCATGCAAGCGGGTGATGATGAGGTAAGACCAGCCGCCGCGCGCTCCTTCCGCCACAATCCGAGGAGTGGGAACCGAAAGCTTCCCATCCAGCACGCGAAGGGTCGCACGCTCGGAAACGAACTGGCTCCTATAAAGAGGTGGAAAGAGCTTCAGTACCAAGCTGCCGTTCAGGTCGACAACGAGATTCGTCCCAGTCCGATAGGGCGCAAGGATGTTCGCCGAGACATTCTCTGATCGGGCAATGTCCTTGACAGGAACTTGCCAATTTTCCGGCTTCGCGCGCCAATTCGCGAAAGCCTGCTCATCCGTGATGATGGGGAGTGTGATCATGTTCACCAATAGCAGTTGGGCTCTCGCCCACTACTAGAAATAGCAGGAATCACCCCACTGTCCTGGCCACCGCCCTCCCCGCCACACGCCCGGAAAGCAGGCAGCCGCCGAGGAAGGTTCCCTCCAGCGCGCGATAGCCGTGCAGGCCGCCGCCGCCGAAGCCGGCGGCCTCGCCGACCGCGTAGAGACCGGGAACCGGCTCACCCTCTGCGCCCAGGACGCGCGCCGAGAGATCGGTCATCAGCCCGCCCAGAGACTTTCGCGTGAGAATGTTGAGGCGAACCGCGATCAGCGGGCCATGGGCCGGGTCGAGGATGCGGTGCGGTTTTGCCGTACGGATCAGCCGGTCGCCGAGATAGGCCCGGGCGCCGCGTAGCGCGGTGACCTGCAGGTCCTTGCCATAGGGGTTGTCGGCATCGCGGTCGCGTGCCTCGATCTGCGCCCGCAAATACGCCTCGTCGATCAGCCCGGAGCCGCCGAGTTCGTTCATCCGGGCGACCAGGCGCGAGAAGTCGGTCTCGACGATGAAGTCCCCGCCCTTGTCGAGGAAAGCCTGGACCGGCGCCGGCATGCCAGCCCGGGCGCGCTGGATCACCTGGCGCCAGCTCTTGCCGGTGAGGTCCGGGTTTTGCTCGGAACCGGAGAGCGCGAACTCCTTGGCGACGATGCTGCGGCTGGTGACGAACCAGGAATGGTCGAAGCCGGTCTTGCGCAGGTGCTCCAGCGTGCCGAGCGTGTCGAAACCGGGAAAGAGCGGCACCGGCAAGCGGTTGCCGCGCGCATCGAACCAGAGCGAGGATGGGCCGGGCAGGATGCGGATCGCATGGGCCGGCCAGATCGGCGCCCAGTTGGCGATGCCCTCGACATAGTGCCACATCCGGTCGCCATTGATCAGCCGGCCGCCGGCAGCTTCGGCGACGCTGAGCATGGCCCCGTCGACATGGGCCGGCACGCCCGACAGCATGTGCTTCGGCGGCTCGCCAAGGCGCTGCGGCCAGTTGCGACGGACGAGCTCGTGATTACCGCCAATTCCGCCGGAGGCGACGATCACGCCTTGAGCCTTGAGCCCGAAGCTGCCGGTCACGCTGCGCGAACTCGCCTGACCGCGCCCGACCGCACTCTCCTCCAGTACCTCGCCTTCGACTCCGTCGACGACGCCGCCGCTCCGCGTCAGCCCGGTGACGCGATGGCGGAACCGCAGCTCGACCAGCCCCTTCTTCTCAGCCTCCGCGACGCGGCGCAGGAAGGGCTCGAGCACGCCGGGCCCCGTGCCCCAGGTGACATGGAAGCGCGGCACGGAATTGCCGTGGCCGGTGGCGAGATAACCGCCGCGCTCGGCCCAGCCGACCACCGGGAACCAGCGCATACCCTGCTGGTGCAGCCAGCTGCGTTTCTCGCCAGCGGCGAAATCGAGATAGCCTTCAGCCCATGCCTTGGGCCAGTGGTCCTCCTGCCGATCGAAACCGGCCGAGCCGAACCAGTCCTGCCGGGCGAGAGCGAGCGAATCCCTGATCCGCAGGCGGCGCTGCTCGGGCGAATCGATCAGGAAGAGTCCGCCGAAGGACCAGTGCGCCTGACCGCCCAGCGAGGCCCGCGGCTCCTGCTCGACGATGATGACCTTGCGGCCGGCATCGGCCAGCTCGGCGGCGGCGACGAGGCCGGCAAGGCCTGCGCCGACGACGACCACATCCGCATCGAGCGCCATGCATCCTCCCCGCTACGGGATTCCCGTTCCGGTTGAGCTTGCCGAGAAATCGCCAGATCGCAAGGGCGCGATCCGGTCAGCCGCGGAACCACGGCCGGAACGGCACGTTGCCGAAAGAACGGAGGAAGCGCGCGAGGAGGCGAGTAATGGCCAAGAGTGCCGCGAAGCGGAAGGACGACAAGCTGCCGAAATCGGTGAAGGCCGCAGCGAAACAACAGCGGCGTATCCAGAAGGACATCGCCCGCGCCGATGCCCGACCGCTGAAGAAGAAGGATGGCGCGGTTCAGGCCGGGGCGCGCCTCTATCCCGTTCCGCCGTTCAAGCGCCAGCATCAGGCGAAACCCGGCTCGGAGGCGGCGCTCGATCCGGCGCCGATGTATGACGCGCCCTACTACAAGGGCTCGGCCAAGCTCGAAGGCAAGGTCGCGCTGATCAGCGGTGGCGATTCCGGCATCGGTCGGGCCGTCGCCGTGCTGTTCGCGCGCGAGGGCGCCGATGTCGCGATCCTGCATCTCGGCGAGGATGTCGATGCTCGCGAGACGCTGGCGGCGATCGAGAAGGAAGGCCGCAAGGGCATCGCCATTTCTGGGGATATCCGCGATTCAGGCTTCTGCCGCAATGCCGTGGCAAAGACGGTGCAGGCGCTCGGCGGGCTCGACATCCTCGTCAACAATGCCGCTTTCCAGGTGCACGCCCCGCGTTTCGAGGATCTCAGCGAGGAGCATTTCGACACGACGATCCGCACCAATCTGCACGGCTATTTCCATCTGACCCAGGCGGTACTGCCGCATCTCGGCAAGGGCTGCGCGATCGTCAACACCGGCTCGGTCGTCGGGCTCGAAGGCAGCAAGGAGCTGATCGACTACGCCACGACCAAGGGCGGCATCCACGCCTTTACCCGCTCGCTCGCGGCGCATCTGCTCCCGCGCGGGATCAGGGTCAACGCCGTCGCGCCCGGCCCGGTCTGGACGCCGCTCAACCCATCGGACCGGCCGGCCGAAGCCGTGGCGGAATTCGGTTCGCAAGTGCCGATGAAGCGCCCTGCCCAGCCGGAGGAAATCGCGCCGGCCTATGTCTTCCTCGCCTCGCCACAGTGCTCCAGCTACATCACCGGCGAGATCCTGCCGGTCATCGGCGGCCACAGCTAGATCATTGGGCGAATTATTTTTTTGCCGCAGAATAGTCATGAAAGACTTTGGAACGTCAGTCCTTCCAAGCGGTTGAATCCTCAGGACACATCATCAACCCTGGAGGATGAGGATGAAACCTCTGAAGATTGGACTGGTGGCTGGCGCGCTGGCGCTGTCGTCGGTCGCGGCAGTCGCGCAAGGCGTCGACCTGCGGCCGGAAAACAGCATCCCGAAATATGAGCGCGGGCCGACCAGCAACGACAACGCGCCTTATCGGGGCGGCACCTACAAGCCGGACGATTACCGCCGAGGCTATGACCGAGGCGGCTATGATGGCGCCCGTTACGACACGATCTCGCAGCGCGAGGCGATCAGGATCGCGCGACGTAACGGCGTCGCCGATATCGACCAGGCGCGCTGGAGCGGCAATGTCTGGGTGATCGACGGCGCCGACAGGCGCGGCGACGATCTTCGCGTCGAGATCAACTGGCGCGGCGAGATCGTCGACATCGACCGCAACTGAAGCGATTCATAAGAACGTGGTGAGAACTCGGGCGGCCAATCGGCCGCCCATTTTTTTATGCCGCTCTGGTAGCCGGCACGCCGGCGTTGAAGCGCCGAGCCGCGACCAGGGTCAGGATCAGGAAGACGATCAGGGCCAGCGCCTGGGCGATCGCGAAGGGCGGCTCGCTCTGGGTCGGCGCCATGTCGTGCAGGGCCGGCACCTTGAGGAAGAGCTGGGCGATCAGCACGAAGATCAGCAGATAGAAGGATAGCACCGCGGTGATCGCGTAGATCCGTCGCCAGACATCGCGCAGGGCGAAGGCATAGAGCGCGAGCCCCGCGAGCACGATCAACACCAGCGAGACCGCTCCGACGATATGCGAGGGCAGCACTCCGCTGAACGGAAAGGCATAGCCGGTCGCACTGGTCGCGAAGGCTGTCGAGAGATAGATGCCGTTCCAGCGCGGACTGAGATGGCCCTTCAGCAGGGCCGCCGTCATCGGGAAGCCGGCGACGATGGCAATGATGCTGAGCCAGGTATGGAAGCCGACCAGAGTGGTCGGATCGAGCACGAACATGATGAAGCCCCCCGCTTCAACCGCAGTGCGCCATACTGGCAAATCCCGGGCCACCCTGGCGAGGGCTTTGTGGAATTCTTCTCAACTGTATCATTCCGCCGCGGCCCGGATCTCCTCGGGTTGAGCCTCGACCGATTTTCGAGCGGTGGAGAAATAGGAGCCGGCGACGATCAGCGCGAAGCCCGCCAGCAGCGCGAGAGAGAACGGCTCGTCGAGCACGACCACCCCCAGCAGCACCGCCACGGCCGGGTTGAGATAGGCGATGACCGTCGCGCGCGACGCACCGACCTCGGCAATCAGCGCGAACAGCAACTGGAAGGCCAGGGCCGTACAGATGATAGCGAGAGTGACCACCGCGAGAGATGCATCCAGCGGGAAACGCGCCGGCCAATAGGCGGGGACGAAGGGCAGATAGAGGACGGATGCGACGATGAGCGAGGCGACGACCACCGCGCCATCGTCGGTATCGGCGAGCTTGCGCGCCACGATGATCGGTCCGAGCGCATAGCCGAATGCGCTCGCGGCCAACGCCAAAACCGGCCACAGTTCGACCGGCTGCTCGTCGAAGCCGAGCAGCGCAGCGACGCCGGCCAGGCCGAGTGCAAGACCAATGAGGCGGCCTGCTCCGAGCCGCTCCTGCGAGAGCACGACACCCAGGAGCGCGGCGAGAATCGGCGTCAACGCGATGATCAGGCCGGCGAGCGAGCTCGTGACCCGCGTCTCGGCAAAGCCGATCAGGAACCAGGGCCCGCTGATCTCGGCGAACGTGAACAGGAGCAGCCAGCCCGGCTTGCGGAAACCGGCCATGATGCCCTTGCCACGCAGCGCGAAGGGCAACAGCACCAGCGCGCCGATGGCGGCGCGCCCGAACGCCACGATGAGCGGATGATAGTCGGCGACGGCGATCCGGATCAGCAGATAGGGCACGCCCCAGATCACGCCGAGGGCGAGGAAGAGGACCAAGGCCTTTCGGCTCATAGCGATGCGCCCTTCCTGAACAGAGCGGTCAACCAGCGCCCCTCGCGCCCTTCGAAGGAGTGCGACCAGAGCAGGCCGAGGCCGAGCGCCGCCAGAATGGCGATGATCTCGGCACGTGGCCAGAGTGCGACGTAATATTCGTTGCCCTTCGAGCCGATTTCGGCGGTCTCGCCTTGCCCTTCCCGGAGCGCGAGCAGGAAGGCGCCGCCATCGCGGATCGCGGCCGCAATGGCGGCGAAGACGGAGGGCAGGACTTCGCGCTCGACATGCTGGAGCACGTGAAGGGCGACGACTCCGTCATAGGGGCCGCCGAGCGGCTCGTGGATGACGTCAAGGCGCTCGGCCTGGCGGCCGCGTGCGGCCTGGAACTGCACGAAGGACTCCGCCCCGTCGGTGCGCCTGACGGCGAGCCCCCTCTCCTCCAGCCAGTCGGCGTCCCAGCCCGGGCCGGAGCCGATCTCAAGCAGGCGGCTGCCCGGTTCGACAGCTTTCAGCAGCTCGATCAGTGCTGGCTGATCGGCCGCCTCCGGCTTGGGCGCCGTCGTTTCCGCGTACTCGTCAGCGCAGCCTTCATAACCGGTGAGAGTCGATGTGTTGGAAGCCGAGCGGTTCGCCTGCCCACTCTCCTTGGGCGTCTCCGATGCCGTCATCTCCCGCTCCCGTTTCGATCTCTCTCCAGCGGAATCCAGATCGTCAGGCCGCCGAGACCGGTGCCCGGATCGAAGGCGTCGTTGTGGAATTCGAGCACGGGACCGTTGGCCGCCATCAGCCCGGCGGCCGGCAATGCCTCGTTCCAGATCGCCGTATAGGTGTCGAAGATCGTCGAGACATGGTCGCGATGGTCGAAGACGGCGTAGCCCCTGGGTTCGATCTCCAGAGCGGCGAGCGGCTTCCGCGGCGAAACGGCCGAGCAGACCTCGGCAGCGCACATATACTCGAAGCAGCCATCCTCATCCGGCGCACGGCAGACGCCGATCGGTATGCCCGGAGCTTTGTCGGCAATGTCGGCATAATGGTCGCACATGAACACCTGCCACTGTGCCGGAATCCCGATCGCCGATTCATACGAACATGGGGCGGACAGGCCGACGAGGCGCAGCCGGCGCAGCTCCCGCACAGTCGGGATCGGCGTGCGCGCGCAGCTATTCGTCAGTCGCAGCGGCGCGACGAGCTCGATCCGCTCGGTGCTGCCGCTGTTGCGGACCTCTTCCGGCGTGGTGCCGAACTGGTCGCGAAAGGCGCGGGTGAAGGCTTCATGCGAGCCGTAGCCGAACTCGAGCGCGACGGAGAGGATGTCGGGAGCGCCGGCGGCCAGGCGCTTGGCGGCTTCACTCAGCCGCCGCGCCCTAAGATAGGCCATCACAGGCCAGCCGCTGGCCGTGCCGAAGGCGTTGGCGAGATGCGAGCGCGAGACCTTGCAGGCTGCCGCGATCGAGCTCAGCGTCAGCTCCTGGCTCGAATTGCGCTCGATGATCCAAAGCGCCGTATCCGCGACCGACATGGCAGGCTCTCTCCCTCCGAGAGACCCGTGACTATCATTCCGAATAATGGCCCGCTTGATCGATCGTCCACAACCGGCAGCGAAGCGATGGTGTCACTGCGTCAGGCTGACCCTGACGCTCTCGCCCTCTTCCTGGGTCGCGCGCTGCAGCGTGGCCTTGGCCTCGTCGACCTGGCGCTGGCGGTTCCAGAGCGCGGCATAGACGCCATCGGCCGCGAGCAGGTCGCGATGGTGGCCACGCTCGACGATCAGCCCCTTGTCAAGCACGATGATCTCGTCGGCGTTGACCACGGTCGAGAGCCGGTGGGCGATCACCAAAGTGGTGCGCCCCTCGCTGACCCGGTCGAGCGCGTCCTGGATTTCTTTCTCGGTGAAGGAATCGAGTGCCGAGGTCGCCTCGTCGAGCACCAGCACCGGCGGCCCCTTCAGGATGGTGCGGGCGATGGCGACGCGCTGCTTCTCGCCGCCGGAGAGCTTGAGGCCGCGCTCGCCTACCGAGGTCTGGTAACCCTCCGGCAGCGATTTGATGAAGCGATCGATCTGGGCGAGGCGCGCCGCGTCCTCGATCTCGCTCTGTGTGGCTTCGGGCCGGCCATAGCGCAGATTGTATTCGATGGTGTCGTTGAACAGCACCGTATCCTGCGGGACCATGCCGATCGCCGAGCGCAGTGAGACCTGCTGAACCTCGGCGATGTCCTGGCCGTCGATCAGGATGCGGCCGCCCTGCGGTTCGTAGAAGCGGAAGAGCAGGCGCGAGATCGTCGATTTGCCGGCGCCCGAGGGCCCAACGATCGCGACCGTGCGCCCGGCCGGCACCTCGAAGGAGATGCCGCGCAGGATCGGCCGCTCCGGCACATACGCGAAGTGGACATCCTCGAAGGTGACGGTGCCGGCGCGGACATCGAGCGGCGGCGCGCCCGGCTCGTCCTGGATCTCCGGGTCGCGGCCGATCAGCGAGAACATCTGCTCGATGTCGAGCGTCGCCTGCTTGATCTCGCGGTAGACGGTGCCCATGAAGTTCAGCGGGATGTAGAGCTGGATCAGCATGGCGTTGATCAGCACGAAGTCGCCGACTGTGTTGGTGCCGGCCTGGAAGCCGCGCACGCACATCACCATCGAAATGGTGAGGCCGATCGCGAAGATCGCGGCCTGGCCGAAATTGAGCCAGGCGAGCGAGGTGTAGGCCTTGATCGAGTTGCGCTCGTAGCGCGCCATGGAGAGGTCGTAGCGCGCCGTCTCACGCGCCTCGGCGCCGAAATACTTCACCGTCTCGTAGTTGAGCAGCGAGTCGATCGCCTTGGCGTTGGCGTCGGTGTCGGACTCGTTCATCTGGGCGCGGATGGCGATGCGCCATTCGGTGGCCTTGATGGTGTAGGCCATGTAGCCGACCACCATCGCCACCAGCACGACGACATAGCGCCAGTCGAACAGATAGAGCAGCACGGCAATGATCAGCGAGACCTCGATGATCACCGGTACGAGCTGGTTGAGGCCGAGGCGGACCATCTCCTCGATGCCGTTGCGGCCACGCTCGAGCACGCGGGTGAGCCCGCCCGTCTTGCGCTCGAGATGGAAGCGCAGCGAAAGATGATGGAGATGGCCGAAGGTCTGCAGAGCCAGCGTGCGGACCGCATGCATGAAGACCGGCGCGAAGATCGCATCGCGCAATTGCACGAAGGCGGCCGAGCCGACGCGGGCGAAGCCGTAGATCACCGTCAGCGCGAGCGGCGCGCCGACCAGGAAAGGCAGCCAGTTCGACAGCGTCGTCGGATTGTTGGCGAGCGCGTCCGTCGCCCATTTGAAGGTGAAGGGCACACCCATCAGCACGAGGCGGCCGATCACCAGCAGCACGAAGGCGGCGACGACGCGCTGGCGCAGATCGGCTCGCTCCGGTGGCCAGAGATAGGGCCAGAGCGCCTGGAAAGTGGCGATGAAGCCGGAGCCGGACTGGAGCACGGCGGTACGCGCGAGGGGCGCCGGAACCGGCGTGGCAGGCGAGGACATTGAAATGCTTCCAAATGGAACCGCCGATATAGGCGGATTCTCCGGGGAATGCAGGGGGCGGGAGAAGAAATCCGCACCGAGCTGGAGCGCCAGCCCGAACATTCTCAGGTCCTCATCCTGAGGAGCGCTCCGCAGGAGCACGTCTCGAAGGATGCTTAAGCTGGTTCCGGAGCCTTCTGGAGCATCCTTCGAGACGCCGCTTCGCGGCTCCTCAGGATGAGGGCTGTGGGACATTGCTCCAAACGACATCCGCCTGCCGACTACCTTCGATCACCAGCCGCGCATTCGGCAGATCATTGCCCTCGACCCAGCCGCGCGCGGCCTCTGCACTGCGGCCAAGATCGATCCAGCGCGCGAGGAGCCGGCGCTCCAGCTCGGCCATCGGCACGTGGATGAAAATGGTCAGGTCGAAGAGCGGTGCGAGCTCGGACCAGGGCGCCCGGTCGAGCAGGAGGTAGTTGCCCTCGACCAGAATGAGCCGGATATCGCCCGGGATGATCGCTGCGCCGGCGCGGGCGAGATCGGCCTCGCGATCGAAAACCGGCACGGCGACATCTTCCTCGCCCGACCGGATGCGCAGCAGAGCCGCCCCGAGCCCCGCGCAGTCGAAGGTTTCGGGCGCGCCCTTGCGGTTTCGCAAGCCCATCGCGTCCAGCACCGCGTTGTCGAAATGGAAGCCGTCCATCGGCACCAGCGCCGCCTCTCCGGCGGGCAACGCGGCGAGGAGATGTTCGCTCAGAGTCGACTTTCCGGCACCCGGCGGGCCGGCGAGCGCGACGATGATGCGGCGAAGGTCACCGGCCCGTTCGACGATCCCGGCAGCAATATCTTCGGCAGTCTGCATCACGAAAAAGACCCGAGCCTTCGGCGTTCCGCCACAGGATCGGCGATGCCCATGGCGCCCGCAACCGGCCTCGCTGCCATTGGCCGGTGCCGCTCCCGCCTTGTTCTGGTCGCAACTGCGGGGTCAGACTGCTTTAAAGCCTTTAAGGCTGAGGCCAGGAGAAGACGCCCATGATGCTCCGACGCATTCTTCCCGCCGCCTGCGCGCTCGCGCTGCTGCCGATCGCGCCGGCGCTCGCGCAATCGCGCCCACCGGCGCAGATCAAGATCACCAATGCCCGCACCGTGCCGCTGGAGTCGCTGGAGATCACGACCACGGGCGAGCAGCCCCGTCTCGTCGCCAAGCTTGCCAAGCCACTTGCACCGGGCCAGAGCATCGCGCTCAAGCTGAACAAGCCCGCTGGCTGCAGTTACTACCTGCTCGGCAAGTTCAGCGACGAGAGCGAAAGCGACAATGACGGCATCGACCTCTGCAAGGAGAGGTCGCTGCGCCTGACGGAGTGACCCTTCCCCTTCTCCCCTCGGGGGAGAAGGAGGCTGGCTACGCCGTCGCGCCTTCGCGCATCAGCTTGTAGGTGATCGAGTCGACCAGCGCCTGGAACGAGGCGTCGATGATGTTGGCGCTGACGCCGACCGTGGTCCAGCGCTCGCCGGTCTCGTCGGCGGATTCGATCAGCACGCGCGTCACCGCGTCGGTGCCGCCCTGGAAGACGCGGACTTTATAGTCCACCAGCCTCAAGCCCCCGATCAGCGACTGGTAGCGGCCGAGATCCTTGCGCAAGGCGAGGTCCAGCGCGTTGACCGGACCGAGCGCGCTTTCGGCGACCGAGATCAGCGTTTCCTCGCCGACCTTCACCTTGACGATCGCCTCCGAGAAGGTGACGAGCTCGCCGAGCGCGTTGTAGCGGCGCTCGACATTGGCGGTGAAGCGCTCGATCTCGAAATAGGCCGGCAATTCGCCGAGGATGCGCTTGGCGAGCAGATAGAACGAAGCGTCGGCGCCCTCGAAGGCGTAGCCCTGCGCCTCCTTCTCCTTCAGCTCCTCCAGCACGCGCGAGAGCCTTGGATCGTCGCGGCCGATAGTGACGCCGATACGCTCCAGCTCGGCGACGAGGTTCGACTTGCCGCCCTGGTCGGAGACCAGCACTTTCCGGACATTGCCGACCGCATCGGGCGCGACATGCTCGTAGGTCCGCGGGTCCTTCAGCACGGCCGAGGCGTGGATGCCGGCCTTGGTGGCGAAGGCCGAGGCGCCGACGAAGGGCGCGTGCCGGTTCGGCGCGCGGTTCAGCATCTCATCGAGCGCGCGCGAGACATGGGTGAGCTCGCCGAGCTCGGCCTCGTCGACGCCAAGTGTGAAGCGGCGATTGTAGCGCTCCTTCAACTTGAGCGCACCGATCAGCGTGACGAGGTTGGCGTTGCCGCAGCGCTCGCCGAGGCCGTTGAGCGTGCCCTGGATCTGGCGCACGCCAGCCTCGACCGCAGCGAGCGAATTGGCGACGGCGCAGCCGCAATCGTCATGGGCATGGATGCCGAGATTGTCGCCCGGCACGACCTTCGCGACCTCGGCGACGATCCTCCCGACCTCGTCCGGCAGCGTGCCGCCATTGGTGTCGCAGAGCACGACCCAGCGGGCACCGGCCTCATAGGCGGCGCGGGCACAGGCGAGCGCGTAGTCGGGATTGGCCTTGTAGCCATCGAAGAAGTGCTCGCAATCGAGCATCACCTCGCGGCCGGCGGCCTTGGCGGTGGCGACGCTGTCGCGGATGCCGTCGAGATTGTCCTCCAGCGAAATCTCGAGCGCGACATGGACATGATAGTCCCAGCTCTTGGCGACGAAGACGATCGCGTCGGCCTTGGCGTCGAGCAGTGCGGCGATGCCGGGATCGTTCGACGCCGAGCGCCCTGCCCGCTTGGTCATGCCGAAGGCGGCGAATTTCGCCCGCTGCGTCGGCTTCTCCGCGAAGAAAGCGGTGTCGAGCGGATTGGCGCCGGGATAGCCGCCCTCGACATAGTCGATCCCGAGCTTGTCGAGCAGGCCGGCGACCGCGCGCTTGTCGTCGAGCGAGAAGTCGACGCCCGTGGTCTGGGCACCGTCGCGCAGCGTCGTGTCGAAGAGATGGATGCGGGCGAGCGCCGCGTCGCCGGTTTTGCGCGGCGCGACTTCGGCCAATGTGGCGGGGGCTACAGTGCTCATAGCCTGGACCGCAGCCGGTAGCGCAACACCTTCGGCATCACCATGGCGAGCATGACGAGCTTCATCGCGATCGAGAGCGAACCACGCTTGCGAATCTTCGGGGCTTCGGTGGTCATTGTTCTTGGTGTTCTTTCAACTGAATGGGGCAACGCCGCAGTGCGGCAAGAGGTTCAAGGCGCTCGCTGGGAGGTGAAGCTACCGCTTCACCTCCCAGGTGGTAATCAACTCGCCGGTGGCCGGGTCCTTGCCGTCCATGAGCACGATGCCCATCGCGACGAGCTCGTCGCGGAGACGATCGGATTCGGCGAAGTTCTTCGCCTTGCGGGCAGCGAGACGGGCGGCGATCGACGCCTCGACCTTCGCGCGCAAAGCATCGTCGATCTCGGCGGCGGCCACCTCCGGCAGGGCGATGCCGAGCAAGGCAAGGCTCGCCTTCAGGCCGGCATGGTCGCCAGCCTTGCGCAGGGCATGCAGCTCGGCGAGCACCTGCGAGGTGTTGAGATCGTCCGCAAGCGCTTCGATCACGCCGGCCGGGACCTGGCCGGCCTCGGCGTCTCCGGCAGCCGCCGCCCAATCGGCCAGCGTCCTCTCCGCCTCCTCCAGCGCCTTCACCGTCCAGTCGATCGGCTGGCGGTAATGGGTCTTGAGCATGGCGAGGCGCAGCACCTCGCCGGGCCATGTCCGCCCGCCGAAGCTCTCCGTGGCCAACAGCTCGTTGATGGTGACGAAGTTGCCGAGCGATTTCGACATCTTCTCGCCTTCGACCTGCAGGAAGCCGTTGTGCATCCAGACATTGGCCATGCGCGGCGCACCCTCGGCTCCGCCGAAGGCGCAGCAGCTCTGGGCTAGCTCGTTCTCGTGGTGCGGGAAGACGAGGTCGATGCCGCCGCCATGGATGTCGAAGACGTTCCGGACGGGATCATCGCATTGCAGGCCGCCGCCGAAGGGCGTCAGGAGCTTGGCCATCGACATGGCCGAGCATTCGATGTGCCAGCCGGGACGGCCGGGCGTGGCGATACC
Organism: Allobosea sp. NPDC003192; assembly: GCF_050275675.1. Taxonomy (NCBI): domain Bacteria; kingdom Pseudomonadati; phylum Pseudomonadota; class Alphaproteobacteria; order Hyphomicrobiales; family Alloboseaceae; genus Allobosea; species Allobosea sp. NPDC003192. Next base: position 83,856 of record NZ_JBNNPK010000022.1, on the reverse strand, counting down.
GGCCGGCGAAGGCCAGCCCGGATCGATGCCGTCGCGGCTCGGCTTCCACAGCACGAAATCCATCGGGTCGCGCTTGTACGGGGCGACGTCGACACGCGCGCCGGCCACCATCTCGTCGAGCGAGCGGCGGGCGAGCGAGCCGTATTTCGGCGCGTCCTTCAGCCCGGCGACGGCCGGCACGTGGAAGAGCACGTGCTCCTCGGCGACATAGGCGATGCCGCGGGCGATCAGGCGCTCGATGATCGCCTTCATTTCTTCGATATGGCCGGTGGCGCGCGGCTCGTCGTCGGGGCGCAGATTGCCGAGCGCATCGACGTCCGCGTGGAACTGCGCCGTCGTCGTCTCAGTGACCTTCGCGATCGCCTCGTTCAGCGGCAGATCGGGATAGTCGCGCGCAGCACGGGCATTGATCTTGTCGTCGACGTCGGTGAGGTTACGAGCGTAGCGGACTTGGGCTTCGCCATAGAGGTGCCGCAACAGCCGGTAGAGCACGTCGAAGACGATGACCGGCCGGGCATTGCCGATATGGGCGTAGTCATAAACCGTCGGGCCGCAGACATACATGCGCACGTTCTGAGGATCGACGGGGGTGAAGACCTCCTTCGTCCGCGTCAGCGTGTTGTAGAGCCTGAGGGTCGGCGACATCGGGTCAGTCCTGGCGAAAAGCGAAAAACGGGCATCCTGGCCGCTGGCCGGGGCGCTGTCTGTCTTTTCGTTGGGACGAGGACGTGAGCAGCCGGCCAGCGAAAGCTAGCGGCAAATAATGCAGGTAATGGCAAGGGCTCGCGTCATCTAGCGGTGATGCCTGTCATGTGCGCTTACGTCAAGTGGCAGCTTGGCAACGGTCCGCCGGCGTCTTGCCCCCATCCCGCGATTTACGCTCTCGCCGCCGCAATGCCGCCACAAGCGGAAGACGGTTTGCGCGCAACCAAGATTGCCGTGGTTCACGCAGTCTTAACCATTTGGAACCAGTTTGACATGTCGAAGGTTCAGCCCCGGTCGGGTCTCAGGGACAGTATTATGCGCCGCGCCGTTGCTCTGGTCGGGCTCTTCGGAATCCTCGGCGCCGGCCTGTCGCTCGCCATGCTGCCCGCCACCGGCACCGTCGCCGCCCCCAAGGCCGAGCGCACCTATCTGATCCCGGCGGGCGACGGCTACGGCGTCGCCGACTGCATCACCAGCAAGTCGGAATGCGGCCAGATCGTCGCGGACGCCTGGTGCGAGTCGCAAGGCCATCGCACCGCCACCGCCTATGGCGTCGCCGCCCGCGAAGACATCACCGGCTCGACCCCGCGCCCGGCCAATGTGGCGCAGACCGAGTTGCCGCTGACGATCACCTGCGGGGGCTAATCCCGTCGGGCGAGATTTCCCCGGATCGACGCAGACCTTACCCTACGACAGCCGCAATTCTGGCGCGGCTGAACAAGGGGGTCGCCGATCATGGTTCGTCCAGCTCTCGCTTCAATCCTCGTGCTGACGACACTCCTGCCGGCCGAGGCCTTCGAGGGCCGCTACCGGACGCTCGGCGGCAGCATGACGATCCGCCCGGCCGGCGCCGGCATGTTCAAGGTCGATGCCGAGATCGGCAGCAGGAGCTGCGTCGGCGTCATCTCGGCCCGCGGCCGCACCCAGGGCGACCGGCTTGTGGCCGAAGCAACGGAGTATGGCGAAATCTGCCGGCTCGAGATTCGCCGCAAGGGCCGTGTTCTCACGGTGACGGAGAGCGGCGCCTGCACGCCATTCCATGGCGCGAACTGCAACTACACCGGCAGCTATACGCTGCGTTGAGAAGCACACCGAACGCGCCTCACCTCACCCATTCCGAGCATTTCGGCACATCGCCGCTCGTGCCCCAGGGCATGATCGGCACGCTCGAAGTCGAGTTCTGCGGCGAGCCGTCGATCAGCTTGTCGGTATAGACCATGTAGATCAGCACGTTGCGCTTGGCGTCGCAGCCGCGCACGATCTGCATCTTCTTCCAGATCAGCGAGCGGCGCTCACGGAAGACGACATCGCCCTGCGAAGCCTTCTCCTTGAAGCGGATCGGCCCGATCTGCCGGCAGGCGAGCGAGACGTCGGAAACCTCCTCGGCGACGCCGAACATGCCGGAGACGCCGCCCTTCTCGGGCACGGTGTAGTGGCAGGCGACACCCTCGACGACAGGGTCGTCGACGCCGTAGACGGCGAGCTTGTCATCCGGGGTCAGCATCTTCCAGACCGTCGACTTCTTGAAGATCAGGTCCTCCTGCGCCACGGCCGGCACTGTGACGCCAACGAGCGCAAGCACCGCCGAGGCGGCGAGAAGACAACGACGAAAGCTCATCCAGATTCTCCCAGAGCATTCCCGCAGAGGGGCCGGCAGGATATGGGATGGCGGACTGTTCCGCACCAGTGCACACGCGAGCAATCCCCGAACGATGCGACAAGGCGACGACCATGCTGCCGGTGCTGGAAAGCAAGCGCCTCCTGCTGAAGCCAAGGACCGAGGCTGATCTCGACTTCGTCGCCGCGCTCAACGCCGATCGTGAGGTGATGCGCCATATCGCGGCGCTGGGCGACCCGGCGATGGGGCGCGAAGGTGTCGCGGCACGCAGCTTCCTCCATGCCGAACGCGGGCTCGGCTACCGGACGGTGTTCGCCCGCACCGCTGAAAGCAAGCCGCTCGGCTATGTCGGGCTGATCCCGTGGCGCGCCGAGCAAGAGGCTGGAACCGCCGAGCTCAGCTATCGCTTCGCCGTCAGGCACTGGGGACAGGGTTATGCCTCCGAAGCGTCGGAGCGATTGGTACGGCACGGCCTCGATGCGCTGGGCTTGCCGGCGATCGCGATCGTGACGCATCCGGAGAATGCGGCATCGCTGCGCCTCGCCGAGAGACTGGGTTTCGAAAGCGACACCACCCGTGATTCAGTGACGATCGGCTACCCGCCGGTCCCGGCCGCCTGCTTTCGCCAGACGGTGACTGCGTGCCAGCCGCGCGTTCAGCCCACGATCGGCTTGAACGCCAGATAATAGGCCGCAATCGCGCCGACGAAGCCCAGCCCGGTCAGAACAAGCTTCAGCCGGGTGAAGCCGCTGGCGATTGCCACAGTGCCGTCATCAAGGATCGGAAAGCGATCGAGCAGACGAGCGATGGCGAGGTTCTCGACGATGTCGCAGAGCCCGCCGAAGAGCCAGCCGCCGCCGCAAAGCGCCGCCACCCACCAAGGATAGCCGCGCATCGAGAGGCCGGTGACGATCAGCGCGCCGACGACCGCATAGACCAGCGCGAAGGCGAGATCGGCCGGCAGCAGCTTGTTGCGATAGATCGCCCGGCGCTCGGGGCCGTAGAGGGAGAACAGCTTCTCGACATCCTCCTTGGTGAAGCCGTTGAGATCGCTCTCCAGTGCCCGATCGACCTTGAGGCTGCGTGCCCAGAGCCAGGACAGGAGCAGCGTCAGCACCACCAGCGCCGGCCCCCAGAAGAAGAAGCCGAGCGGGATCAGGGTTGAGTAGAAGGTCGGCAGATCTTCCATCAGGCTCAGGACTCCAAGGCGTCGTGAGCCGAACCTAGCCTGCCTCGCGCGCCAGCGCCACGGCCTCGCGCAGAACCTGTTCATCTCCGATGTGATTGGCGAGGATCAGGACGAGGCGGGCATTGAACGCGGCACTCTCGTGCTCGCCGAGATCGCGATGCGCCTGGGCCAGCAGGCGGAAAGCGGCGTCGGGATCGGCAAAACGCGATTCGCGGGCGAGCTTGCTCACAGGCGGCATGGTGGGCGCGGCATTCATCCTCTGCCCTCCATTCGTTCGATCGCGGCCTCGATCGCAGCACGCGTCGGCTGCCGGAAGCGGGCAGCGACATGGCCATCCGGCCGCAGCAGCACTGCTGCATCTGCCTCCAGGGCATAACGCTGGCGCAATGTGCCATTGCCAGCAGCCGGCTCGATGGCGAGGACGCCGGCGGGCGCAATCCCTGCGGCGCCTTCGCCAAGCAAGATCGCTTGACCCATCGAGAAGGCCTCGCTCAGCCAGGCTTGGGAGGCACCTGCGAGCGGCGCGTCGAGGAAGGGAGCACCTGGCGGCAGACCATCCTCCCGGCTGTCGCCCTCGCTCGAAAGCGGCGAATAGGCATAGGCCGAGGCCACCGAAAGCCGTCCGGAATTGACGAAGCGCTTGGCGAAGCCGGTCAGCGGCGCGAGCGACAAGGCCGCCTCGCGCAGCAGGCGCTCGCCCGGCGAGCGCGGCGCGATGAAGTCGGTCGCCCGCGTCGAGTTCAGGATGTTCTCGTCGGCGGCGGCGACACGCTCGCTGTCATAGCTTTCGAGCAGCGAAGCAGGACTTCTGCCCTGGGCAACCAGCGCCAGCTTCCAGCCGAGATTGTCGGCATCCTGGATGCCGGAATTGGCGCCGCGCGCACCGAAGGGCGAGACCTGATGGGCGGCATCGCCGGCAAAGACCACCCGCCCATGCAGGAACCTGTCGAGCCGGCGGCACTGGAAACGATAGACCGAGACCCATTCCAGCGCGAATTCGGCATGGCCGAGCATGCGCTCGATCCGCGGGCGCACGATCTCAGGCCGCTTCTCGTGATCGGGGTCGGCATCGGGACCAAGCTGGAGGTCGATGCGCCAGACATCGTCGGGCTGCTTGTGCAGCAGCGCCGACTGGCCGGAGTGGAAGGGCGGATCGAACCAGAACCAGCGCTCGGTCGGGAACGGCGCGGTCATCTTCACATCGGCGATCAGGAAGCGGTCTTCGAAGGCCTCGCCGCGGAATTCCAGGCCGAGCAGGCCACGCGTCGGCGAGCGGGCGCCGTCGCAGGCGATGAGCCAGTCGGTTTCGAGAGAATAATCCCCGTCCGGCGTGGCGATGATGAGCTTCGCCCCATCCGCACGATTGTCGAGGCCAGCCAGGCGATTGCTCCAGCGCAGATCGACGAGCGGCTCGGCCAGCACGGCGTCGACCAGCGCCGCTTCGACATAGAATTGCTGGAGATTGATGAAGGCCGGCTGCTTGTGGCCGCCCTCGGGCAGAAGGTCGAACTCGTAGAGCTCGACCTCACCGCGGAAGACCCTGCCCTTCTGCCAGGTAACGCCTTTCTCGACCATCGCCTCAGCCAGCCCGAGCCGGTCGAAGATCTCGAGCGTCCGCTTGGCGAAACAGATGGCGCGCGAGCCCTCGCCGATCCGGTCGGCATCGTCGATCAGCACGACCGGCACCTGCCGCCGCGCCAGATCGAGCGCCAGTGTCAGCCCGACCGGGCCGGCGCCGACGATGACGACGGGATGCCGGGCGGGCACGGCAGCGTCCTGGTCCGGGCTGCGGCGATAGGCGAACTGGCGGAAGGGCTGCATCAAGCCAACTCCTTGACCGGTACGCGATACGTATCATATCTTGCGATATGATCCTGAGCTTCGCCGACAGGGATACGGAACGCTCGTTTCGCGGCGAAGCCTGCGCTGCCCGGTGGCGAGCGATCGAGAGGATCGCGTTGCGAAAACTCGATATGCTCGACGCCGCTGTCACGCTCTCCAATCTGCGCTCGCCGCCCGGCAATCGGCTGGAGGCGTTGAAGGGGAACCGCAAGGGCCAGTGGAGCATCCGGATCAACGACCAATGGCGACTCTGCTTCCGTTGGGACGGCGACGGCCCGGCAGATGTCGAGATCGTCGACTATCATTGAGGAGAGATCGCGATGGCTCGGATCAGAACTCATCCCGGCGAGGTCTTGCGCGAGGAATACCTTGAGCCGCTCGGAATGAGCGCCCGCGCCCTCGCCAAGGCGCTCGGCGTGCCCGGCAATCGGATCAGCGACATCGCGCGCGAGCGCCGTGACGTGTCTGCCGACACGGCGATCCGGCTCGGCCGCTATTTCGACACCGATCCGCGCTTCTGGCTCAATCTCCAGGCCGCTCACGACCTGTCCAAAGCCCAAGCCGAGCAAGACTATTCCGCAATCCATCCCCGCGCCGCCTGATCCGACCTAACCCCGCAGATCCAGCCACATCTGGCGGTCGCGCTCATCGGTCCAGATGCGCGGATGGTCGAGGCCGCCTGCCTCGTCATAGGCCCGGGTGACGTTGAAGGGCAGGCAGTGCTCGAAGATCACCCAGTCGCCATAGGACGGCTTCAGCGTCTCGTGGACACGCTCGAAGGTCTCGCGCAGCGAGCGGCCGGCGGCGACATGGCCCTTAACCGCCTCGAACAGGTCGGTGAGGAAGGCGCGCGTGCCCTTGATGCCGTCGGCGACCATGCCGCGATTGGTCAGTGCCGCGCCGCGGCCCGGCACCATTGCAGCCGGCGCGAAAGCGGCGAGCGCATCCAGCGTTGCCGGCCAGTCGGTGAAATGGGCATCGCCGCAATAGGGGGTCGCGCCGTATTCGACGAGATCACCGGCAAAGATCACATTGGTGTCGGGCATCCAGGCGACGATGTCGCCGGCGGTGTGTCCGCGGCCGAGCTTCATCAGCCGGACCTCGCGGCTGCCGAGCCAGATCGAGGCGTTGTGCGAGAAGGTCGTGGTCGGCCAGGTCAGGCCGGGGCGGATCGAATCAGCACCCTGGAAGAGCCGCGGGAAGCGGCCGATCTCGCTCGCCTTGTCCTCCTCGCCGCGCTCGACGATCATCGCCCGCGCAGCGTCCGAGCAGACGACCTCCTTCGCGCCATAGGCCGGTGCGCCGAGCACGCGCACGGCGTGGTAATGCGAGAGCACGACATGGCTGACCGGCTTGTCGGTGACCTCGCGCACCCTCGCGATGACGCGCTCGGCCATGGTCGGCGTCGCCTGCGCGTCGAAGACGAGGACGCTGTCGTCGCCGACGACGATGCCGCTGTTGGGGTCGCCCTCTGCGGTATAGGCGTAGACGCCCTTGCCGATCTCGTCGAAGGAGACGGTCTTCTCGCCGAGATCGGCGGTGGAGGCGAAAGCGGGCGAAGACATCGAACTACCTCGTAAGCTTGTCGATACTGGCGTCATGCTCGGGCTCGACCCGAGCATCTCAGGCAGGAAGGGGCGCTGGGAAGCGCCTCCCCGTCAGGAGATTCTCGGGTCTGCGCTTCGCTTCGCCCGAGAATGACGGTGCGGGCTATTGTGCATGCGGCAGGATGTCCTGCTCGATCGCGCCGAAGATCGAATGGCCGGCGGCGTCCTTCATCTCGATGCGGACGCTGTCGCCGAAGCGCAGGAAGGGCGTCTTGGGCGCACCGTGCCGGATCGTCTCGACCATGCGCTGCTCGGCGATGCAGGCGTAGCCGAGCCCGCCTTCCGAAACCGGCTTGCCCGGCCCACCATCGGCATCGCGATTCGAGACCGTACCGGAGCCGACGATGGTGCCGGCGACAAGCGGGCGGGTCTTGGCGGCGTGCGCGATCAGCACGCCGAAATCGAAGGTCATGTCGACGCCGGCTTGCGGCTTGCCGAAGGGCTTGCCGTTGACCTGGGCGAGCAGCGGCAGGCTGAGCTTGCCGTCCTTCCAGGCCGGGCCGAGCTCGTCCGGCGTCACCGCCGCCGGCGAGAAGGCCGAAGACGGCTTTGATTGAAGGAAACCAAAGCCTTTGCCCAATTCGTTCGGAATCAGATTCCGCAAGCTCACGTCATTGACGAGCATGACGAGGCGGATCAGCCCCCTCGCCTCATCAGGGCTAACGCCCATCGGCACGTCGCCGGTGATCACGGCGATTTCAGCTTCGAGATCGATGCCGTAATCCTCGCTGGCGAGCTTCACCGCCTCGCGTGGGCCGAGAAAGGAGTCGGAGCCACCCTGGTACATCAGCGGATCGGTCCAGAAGCTCTCGGGCATCTCAGCCCCCCGCGCCTTACGGACCAGCTCGACATGATTCACATAGGCCGAGCCGTCGACCCACTGATAGGCACGCGGCAGGGGAGAGGCGCAGTCATGCTCGTGGAAGCGGAAGGACGGGACCGAGCCGTGCTCCAGGCTCTCGGCGAGATCGGCGAGACGCGGCGTGCAGCGATCCCAGTCGTCGAGGGCCCCCTGCAGCGTCGCGACGACCGGGAAGGCATCGGTCGCGCGGGTCAGGTCGTTCGAGACGACGACGAGGCGGCCATCCCGGCCGTGCATGAGGGATGCTAGTTTCATCTCTTTTCAATCCTCGCCGAACAGTGATGATGGCAGCAAATCTGTCCCCGGGAGGAAAGTCCATGCAACGCCGTATGTTTTTGAAGACGGGCGCGCTCGCCGCGGCCGCCGCGCCGATCGCGATGCCGGCGATCGCGCAATCGATGCCTGAGATAAAGTGGCGCCTGACCTCGAGCTTCCCCAAGCAGCTCGACACGATCTACGGCACCGCCCAGCAGTTCGCGAAGTTCATGGGCGAGGCGACCGACGGCAAGTTCCAGATCCAGACCTTCTCGGCCGGCGAGATCGTGCCCGGCCTGCAGGCGCTCGACGCCGTCACCTCCGGCACGGTCGAATGCGCGCATACGCCGACCTATTTCTATATCGGCAAGGAGCCGGCGCTCGGCCTCGGCACCGGCATCCCCTTCGGCCTCAATGCCCGCCAGCAGCACAGCTGGTGGTATTTCGGCGGCGGCGAGCAGATCATCAACGGCGCGCTGGCCAAGTTCAACGCCTACTCGATCCCCTGCGGCAATTCCGGCTGCCAGATGGGCGGCTTCTTCCGCAAGGAACTGAAGGGCGTCGAGGACCTCAAGGGCCTGAAGTTCCGCATCGGCGGCATGGGCGGCTCGGTTCTGGCCAAGCTCGGCGTGGTGCCGACGCAGATCGCGCCCGGGGACGTCTATCCGGCGCTGGAGCGCGGCACGATCGACGCCGCCGAGTTCGTCGGCCCCTATGACGACGAGAAGCTCGGCTTCGTGAAGGTCGCGCCCTATTACTACTATCCCGGCTGGTGGGAGGGCGGCGCCATGCTGCACCTCGTCATCAATCAGGAGCAGTGGAACAAGCTGCCCAAGCACTATCAGGCGATCGTGCAGAATGCCTGCGAAGCCGCCAACAACTGGATGCTGGCGAAGTACGACTTCGTGAACCCCGGCGGCTTGCGCAAGCTGATCGCCCAGGGCGCGCAGCTCAAGGCCTTCCCGCAGCCGATCATGGAAGCCTCGCTCAAGGCGGCCGAGGAATACTACGCCGAGACCGCGACGAAGAGCGAAGCCTTCAAGAAGGGCTATGAGTCGATGGTCGCCTTCCGCGGCGAGAACCTGCTCTGGTGGCAGGTGGCGGAACTGTCCTACGACGCCTTCATGAACCGGCTGCGCAGCCGGTAGGCCGCGACGCTCCTGCACGCCGTCATGCTCGCCCTTGTGGCGAGCATCCACGTCTTGAACACCGCACTCGGCCAGCGAAGACATGGATGGTCGGGACAAGCCCGACCATGACGGAAGAGGTGCAGCCAAGGATTCCAGGTTATTCACTTCGCAAAGTCCCGGAATGACGGCCTTTCACCACGCTTCGCGCTTGTTCGGGTCGAAGCGCTTCTTCAGCCCGCTCCAGCAATCGGCATAGTTGTCCTGCAGTTCCGGCAGGCCGGCGGCGTAGCCGGTCAGCCGCTGCGGAAACCTGGTCTCGAACATGAAGGCCATGGTGCCGGTGAGTTTTACCGGCTTCAGCTCGCTGGTCGACGCATGCTCGAAGGCCTGGGTGTCCGGCCCGTGCGAGAGCATCATGTTGTGCAGGCTGAAGCCGCCGGGGGTGAAGCCCTCGGGCTTGGCGTCGTAGACGCCGTAGATCAGCCCCATGAACTCCGACATGATGTTGCGGTGGTACCAGGGCGGCCGGAAGGTGTTCTCGGCCACCATCCAGCGCTCGGGGAAAATGACGAAGTCGATATTGGCGGTGCCGGGCGTCTCCGATGGAGCGGTCAGCACGGTGAAGATCGACGGATCTGGGTGGTCGAAGGAGATCGCGCCGACCGGCGAATAATGGCGCAGATCGTATTTGTAGGGTGCGTAGTTGCCGTGCCAGGCGACGACGTCGAGCGGGGACTGGCCGACCTCCGTCGAGAACAGTTCCCCACCCCACTTCGCGTACAGGGTCGAGGGCTCCTCGATATCCTCATAGGCCGCGACGGGGGTGAGGAAATCGCGGGGATTGGCGAGGCAGTTGGCGCCGATCGGCCCGCGATCGGGCAAGGTGAAGCCGCCGCCATAGTTCTCGCAGACATAGGCGCGCGCCGGCCCGCCCATCAATTCGACGCGGAACATCACGCCGCGCGGGATGATGCAGATCTCGCCCGGCTCGATCTCGATGATGCCGAACTCGGTGAAGAAACGCAGGCTGCCCTCCTGCGCGACGACGAGGTACTCGCCATCGGCGTTGAAGAGATATTCGCGCTCCATCGAGGCGGTGACGAAGAGCATATGGGCGGCCATGCCGGCCTGGCTGTCGGCATCGCCGGCGGTGGTCAAAGTGCGCAGGCCGGTGAGGAAGGTGAGCTTCTCCTGCGGCAGCGGAATCGGGCTCCAGCGCAACTGGCCGAGCGAGGGCGGCGTCTCGTCACGGCAGGGCGCGGTGCGCATCAGCCCCTTGTCGACGAGCCTCCAGCGCCCGCCATGCTTGACGCTCGGGCGGATGCGGTAGAGCCAGGAGCGCTCGTTCGTGGAGCGCGGTGCGGTGAAGGGCGAGCCGGAAAGCTGCTCGGCATAGAGGCCGTAAGCAGCCTTCTGCGGCGAGTTGCGCCCGATCGGCAGCGCGCCCGGCAGGCTCTCGGTCTCGAAGGAATTGCCGAAGCCCGACATGTAGCGGCGCCCGCCCCGGACCTGCTCGCCGAAGCTCGATTGAACCGTGGTCTGCACGTTCATGGCTGGGCCTCCTCCCGATCTCGTCGATCGCCCGGCCCGGTCGGCGCAGGACGATCCTTGCCTTGGTCGAGCATCGTATTGCGTCGAAAAACGGTGTCCATTCTTCGATCAGATGCTCGCACACTTTGACAGGCGCTGCCGTTCGGTAATGATCGCGCGGCGGCCGCCAGCGGCCTTTTCTCTCACCCCAATTAGTTACATGTGCAACTAATGTCAATGAAGCCAAAAACCACCCCGGACCGCGCCCTGCATCTCGAGCAGTTCCTGCCCTATCGACTCAACGTGGTTGGCTTCTTCGCCAGCCGGGCGCTCGGCCGCGTCTACGGCACGCGCTTCGGCATCGGCATCCCGGAATGGCGGGTGATCGCGCAGCTCGGCGAGTTCGGCCAATTGACCTCGCGCGACATCGGCGAGCTCTCGCAGATGCACAAGACGAAGGTCTCGCGTGCCGTCTCGGAACTCGACAAGCGCGGGCTGGTGATGCGGGCGGAGAACCGAGCCGACCGACGCGAGGCCTTCATCACCCTCACCCCTGCCGGCCAGCGCCTCTACGCCCAGATCGTGCCGCTGGCGCTGGCCTTCGAGGAGCGCTGGATCGAGGGAGTCTCGCCGGAGGAGCTGCGCGTCTTCGAGCGCGTGCTGGCGGTGCTGACCGAGCGTGGCCGCCATCTCGCCGGCGCCTACCAGACCGAGGAGGCCTGATCTCGAAACCGTGATCCGGAGCGGGTGATTTGTCGCCCGGGGCGCGATATGCGATGCGCAAAGCCTCCGGGCGACGTTCCGAATCGGCTTTCGCAGGCGATCCGGCAGGCGCCTCCTTAGTTCCGTCGCGTTTGTAGCATGTGCTTTGACAGCGCAGGCGACCGACGCCGGCATGGGATGAGTCACAGGGATAGCAACTCTGCCTTCGATGATTTTCGCTTCGCTTCGACGCGCGCTCGCTCCGGCGCTGGCCTTCGCCGCGCTGACGGGCGCAGCCTTGGCGCAGTCGCCGGCTTGCGACAACTGGCGGGCCGAGCTGTCCAGCCTGCAGGGCCAGCGCGGTGGCGATGCCCGTGCCGCTCAGGCGGCGCAGCGCGTCGCCGGCCAACTTGCGCAGCTCTCCAATCAGTACCGGGCGATGGGCTGCGACCGCGGCGGCTTCCTGTTCTTCGGCGAGGCGCCGCCGCCGCAATGCGGCGGCATCCGGGCCCAGCTCGGCGGGCTACAACAGCAATATGCCCAGCTCCAACAACAGGCCCAGGGCGGCGGTGTCGAGCAGCGCCGCGCCCAGCTCGCCGCGCTGATCAACAACAACTGCCGGGCGCAGCCGCGCGGCTTCTTCGAGACGATCTTCGGCATCGAGCCTCGCCGTGGCGAGATCGATTCGACCCTGCCAGAGCTCGACCCCGACGAGCCGCGCGAGCCCACCGAGGGCGGCGCGCGCCAAGGTGGGCCCTATTCGGTCTGCGTGCGCAGTTGCGACGGCTACTTCTTCCCGCTCGCCAACAGTCCGGGCGGGCGCGAGAGCCAAGACGAGATGTGCCAGTCGCTCTGCCCCGGCACCGAGACGCTGGCCTATGGCATGAGCAGCGGCGGCGACATCCAGAACGCGGTAGCGCGTACCACCGGGCAGCCCTACTCGTCGTTGCCGAACGCGCTGAAATACACTCGCAGTTTCGACGCCTCCTGCACCTGCCGGGCCCAGGGCCAGAGCTGGGCCCAGGCGCTGGCGAATGCCGAGCAGATGCTCGAGCAGCGCAAGGGCGACATCATCGTCACCGAGCAGCGTTCGCAGGAACTGTCGCGGCCGAAGCCCGAGCAACCGCAGCGCGGCAAGAAGGGCGCAGCCAATACGGCGGAGGCCAAGCCGAATACGCCGCCGGCCCCTGCCCCGACAACGCTCCAGGCCGCTCCCGGCGACGAGCCGACGCCGGACGCCAACGTGCCGACCGCCAGCACCGAATCCGCCGGCGTCGGCCCACAGCGGATCGACGGCGAGAAGACGCTGCAGCAGGGCGACGGCCTGAAGCGCGAGAGCAAGAGCGTCACCGGCGAGCGGCGCACGGTGCGGATCGTCGCGCCGAACCTCGCGCCCAATCTCGGTGTCGGCGCGACCGCGCGGCCCTAAGGCCGCGCCTGTCATGCACCAGAAGCAATTCCGACCACATTTCTCGCCGCTGACTGGCAAGGAACGCAAGGCGTAGATCAGCGTATAGCTGCCGGCGCCCGCTGCTGCTCGCGCCGCCTGAAAACGCGGAGCGAGCCATGTCGAATCCAGCAACCGCCACCCCCGCCCCTCACGGCATGGATGTCGCCGATACGGCGCGACGCCTGAAGGCGATCTTCATCGGTTCGGTCGGCAACCTGGTCGAGTGGTACGATTTCTACGCCTACACCGCCTTCGCGCTCTATTTCGCGCCCAAATTCTTCCCCTCGCACGACCCCGTGGTGCAGCAGCTCAACGCCGCGACCCTGTTCGCCGCCGGCTTCATCGTGCGCCCGATCGGTGGCTGGCTGTTCGGCCATATCGCCGACCGCTATGGGCGGCGGCTGTCGCTGACGATCTCGGTGCTGATGATGTGCTTCGGCTCGCTGATCATCGCGCTGACGCCGACCTATGAGACGATCGGCTTCGCCGCGCCGGTGCTGCTGGCGCTGGCGCGGGTCATCGAGGGTCTGAGCTTAGGGGGCGAATACGGGGCGAGCGCGACCTATCTCACCGAGATCGCCCATCCCGACCACCGCGGCTTCTATTCGAGCTTCCAGTACGTGACGCTGATCGGCGGGCAGCTCACCGCGATCCTGGTGCTGCTGCTCCTGCAGAACGTCTTCCTGACCCATGAGCAGCTGGTCGACTGGGGCTGGCGCATCCCCTTCGTGATCGGTGCGCTGCTCGCTGTCACTGCCATGTTTATGCGGCGGCATATGCACGAGACCGAGGCCTTCACCGCAGCCAACAAGACCAAGAAGAAGGAGAGCTCGCTGCGCGGCCTGCTGAAGTACCCGCGCGAGGTCGCGATCGTGGTCGGGCTGACGGCCGGCGGCACCGCGGCCTTCTACACCTTCACCACCTATATGCAGACCTTCGTGAAGCAAACGGTCGGCCTCACCGACATCACCACCACCTATGTCATCGCGGGATCGCTGATCTTCGCCTCGATCCTGCAGCCGATCTATGGCTGGGTCTCCGACCGGATCGGCCGCAAGCCGCTGCTGATCTTCTTCGGTGTCGCCGGAACGCTGCTGACCGTGCCGATCCTGTCGGCGCTGGAGCAGACCAAATCGCCTTGGGTCGCCTTCCTGCTGATTTCCGGCGCCTGGCTCTTCGTCGCCGGCTACACCTCGATCAACGCCGTGGTGAAGGCCGAACTGTTCCCGACCTCGATCCGCGCCACCGGCGTCGCCGTGCCCTATGCGCTGACGGTCTCGATCTTCGGAGGCACCGCCCCGGCGATCGCTCTGTTCTTCAAGCAGCAGGGTCACGAGCAGTGGTTCTACTACTATCTCTCGGCGGTGATCTTCATCTCGCTGCTGGTCTATTCGACCATGCGCGACACCAAGCACGAGTCGGCGATGCACCGGCATGAGTGAGGAAGAACCCGCGCATCATGCTCGGAGCCGACTTGGATACTGCAATGCAAAAGGAGGCAACCCCAGGGCAACACTGAGTCGCCAGCCTCGCCGAAGAGACATCGGCGATGAGGATGACGATCGTGACGAGGCGTTTGCCAGCTGCCCTGTTCCTCCGCCTGCCATCGCGCATCGCCGGTATGCGCCATACCGGCCCGTGCGTTTCCTTGTCTATGGCGCTGGCGGCGGCCGGCTGCGCAACGGTGCCGCCAAAGCAGGCCGGCACTCTTTCGACCTACCGGCAGCTCGGCGAGGAGAAGGGCAAGTTGTCGAAGACCCGGACCTATGTCGACGGCCTGGGATTGGTCGCGGCGAAGACGGCGAAAATCATTCCGACGACCCTAGCCGCGAATCTTCGCAACCTTGTAAGGAATCCCGCCGACCAGGCATTGGTCACCAATGCGCTCGACCGAGAGCTGTGCGTGGCCCTGAGCGACAAATACCAGATGGTGCCGCCAAGCCAGCAGGCCGATTTGACCGTTCGGGCGGTGGTCACCGACATAACCCTCACCGACAAGACGATGGCAGGGGTCTCGACCATCGTAACCCTGGGGAGCGGCTTCGCCTTGCCGGTCAGCATCCCGCGCCTTCCTGTGGGGCTGGGAGGGCTCTCCGTCGAGGCCGAAGCACTCGACCGCAGCGGTATGCAGCGCGCTGCGATGGTCTGGGGGCGCGGCGCCAATTCGATCCAGAACGCGCCCACGATATCCGAGGTATCCGATGCCTATGGCCTCGCCTCGACATTCGCCAGCGAGTTCGCGCGCATCCTCGTGACTGGCGAAGAGCCTGAAGGGCTGGACATCTCCCTGCCATCCCGACAGCGCGTGCGCTCCTGGCTCGGCGCCTCGCATAAATATGCGACCTGCGAAGCCTATGGCAGGGCGCCGGGCATACCGGGCCTGATCGCCCGCAAATTCGGTGCGCCGCCCGAGCTGACCGACCGGCCGGTGGTCGGGCCACGCCCTTAGCATTAGGCATCGGGCGGGGTCGTATCGGCCGCCGCCCTCCCCCGCGCCCGACATTCCCCCTATTCGCCGGCCGCGCGGTGACAGCCGGGGAGCGGCGCTGCTACGCTGTATCTATCTCAACATAGCGATCGCGGCATGGTGGGTCGGTGATCCTCCGCATGCAACGCGGTCGTTCGCAGCCTGCGAGGAGAAGCCGATGTCCCATGCCCTTCAATTCTACATCGATGGAGCCTGGGTCGATCCCGCCGGCGGGCTGAAGACGCTCGACGTGATCGATCCCTCGACCGAGGAGGCTTTCGCCCAGATCGCGCTCGGCAGCCAGGCGGATGTTGACAAGGCCGTGGCGGCGGCACGCGCCGCCTTCCCAGCCTTCGCCGCGACCTCCAAGGAAGAGCGCCTGGCGCTGATGCGCCGCCTGCTCGAGGCCTACAAGGCCCGCTATTCCGAGGTCGCCGACACCCTGTCGCGCGAGATGGGCGCGCCGAAGGAGCTCGCCCACCGGGCGCAGGCCGGGATGGGCACGGCGCATCTCTCCAAGATGATCGAGACGCTGGAGAATTTCGAGTTCGAGGAGCTGCGCGGCTCGACCCTGATCTCGAAGGAAGCGATCGGCGTCGTCGGCATGATCACGCCGTGGAACTGGCCGATCAATCAGATCATGTGCAAGGTCGCGCCCGCCCTCGCCGCCGGCTGCACCATGGTGTTGAAGCCGTCCGAGATCGCGCCGATGAATGCGATCATCTTCGCCGAAGCGATGCACGAGGCCGGCGTGCCCAAGGGCGTGTTCAATCTCGTCAACGGCGACGGGCCGACTGTCGGCGAGGCGATCGCTAGGCATCCCGGCGTCGACATGGTCTCCTTCACCGGCTCGACCCGCGCCGGTATCCTCGTCGCCAAGGCGGCGGCCGACACCGTCAAGCGCGTCCATCAGGAGCTCGGCGGCAAGTCGGCCAACATCCTGCTGGACGATGTCGACCTGAAGAAGGCGGTGAAGCTCGGCGTCGAGAGCGTGATGCGCAACTCCGGCCAGTCCTGCAATGCGCCGACCCGGATGTTCGTCCCGGCGAAGCTGCATGAGGACGCGCTCGCCATCGCCAAGGCGACCGCTGAGCCGCTCAAGGTCGGCGCCCCGTCGGCGGACAGCGTCTTCCTCGGCCCCGTCGTCAGCGAGACGCAATACGACAAAATCCAGCGCTTGATCGAAAGCGGCATCAAGGAAGGCGCGACACTGGTCACCGGCGGCCCCGGCCGGCCGGAAGACCTCAATCGCGGCTATTATGTCCGCCCGACGGTGTTCGGCGGCGTGACCGATGAGATGACGATCGCCAGGGAAGAGATCTTCGGCCCCGTGCTCTCGATCCTGCCCTATGAAAGCGAAGCGGAAGTGATCGCGCGGGCGAACGACACGCCCTATGGCCTGGCATCCTATGTCCAGTCGGGTTCACTGGAGCGGGCACGCAAGGTCGCGGCGCAGATGCGCTCCGGCAATGTCTACATCAACTACCCGGCCTGGGACGCCGGCGCGCCCTTCGGCGGCTACAAGCAGTCCGGCAATGGCCGCGAATACGCCGATTTCGGCCTTGAGGAATTCCTCGAGATCAAGGGCACGGTCGGCTACGCCGCGGCCTGATCCCACCGTTCGATGCGCGCGCCACCGGTCATCCCGGCGGCGCTTTTTTTAGAGTTACGCCGCTTCGCCGGCCAATCGCTTCAGCGCCTTCTCGCGCCCGATCAGCGGCAGCAGCGCGGCGAGTTCCGGGCCATGGTCGAGGCCGGTCAAAGCCTGGCGCAGCGGCATGAACAGCGCCTTGCCCTTGGCGCCGGTCTGCGCGGAAACGGCCTGCGTCCAGCTCTTCCACGTCGTCTGATCGAACGGCTCGGCCGGCAGCAGCGCGGCGGCTGCGGACACGAACGCCGGATCGGCGATATGCGTCTCAATCGGCCCCTCGGCAATCTGCCACCAATCCTTCGCCCCCGAGAGCCGGGCGAGATTGCCGCGTACGGCTAGCCAGAATGGTTCGCTGGCGGGAATGCCAAGCGCTTTCAGCCGCTCTTCGACCGTAGCGAAATCGAGCTGATGCAGGGTACGAGCCGAGAGCGTCTCCAGCTCGTGCTCGTCGAACTTGGCCGGCGCGCGCGAAACATGGGCGAGATCGACCAGCCCGGCGAGCTCGTCGAGGCTCGACACCGGCCGGACCGCGTCCGACGAGCCGGTGAGCACGGCGAGAGACGCCACCGCCAGCGACTCGATGCCGGATTCGCGCAGGCCCCGCAGCGAGAGATGGCCGAGGCGCTTCGACAGCCCCTCGCCGCTCGCGGTAGTCAGCAGGTTGTGGTGGCCGAAAGCCGGAAGCGCCCCGCCCAGCGCCTGCATGATCTGGATCTGAACTGCGGTGTTGGTGACATGGTCTTCGCCGCGGATGACATGGGTGATGCCCATGTCAAGATCGTCGACGACCGAGGGCAGCGTGTAGGGATAAGTGCCGTCCTCGCGCACCAGCACCGTATCGGAGAGCGAGGCGCAGTCGACATGGGACGGGCCGCGGACGAGATCGTCCCAGCCGATCTCCTCCCAGTCGAGCAGGAAGCGCCAATGCGGCTTTCGGCCTTCGGCTTCGAGGCTGGCGCGCTCTTCCGCAGTCAATTTCAGCGCGGCGCGGTCATAGACCGGCGGCAGGCCCCGGGCGAGCTGGCGCTTGCGCTTACGGTCGAGCTCGTCGGCGCTCTCATAGCAGGGGTAGAGGCGGCCGGCGGCGCGCAGCTTGTCGGCTGCCACGTCATAGAGCGCGATCCGCTCTGACTGCTTGATGCTGGCATCGGGGGTGACACCGAGCCAGGCGAGGTCCTCGGCGATGGCCTCGGCGAACTCCGGCTTCGAGCGCGCCTGGTCCGTATCGTCATAGCGCAGCAGGAAGCGCCCGGCATGCCGTTTGGCGAAAAGCCAGTTGAACATCAGCGAGCGGGCGTTGCCGATGTGCAGATAGCCGGTCGGCGACGGGGCGGTGCGGACGAAGGGAGTGGTCATGACCGGCCGCTTGTCGCGCGGGACGCGCCCGAGGGCAAGGGCATGGCGCAGGCCTCGCGAAAGGAGATCGACAACGGCGCAGATTGACGCAAGGTTAGGATGCGATGGGGATGGCGATGTCTGCGCTGGGAGGCGAGGATGAGCATCACGGCTTCAGTCGGGCTCGGCGGCAAGAATACGGTTCCCGATACGCGCCTGGTCCAGGCGATGATCAACCCGCATACGGCCGCGCTCGGCATCGATCTGCTTGAGGTCGACGGCGATTGCGGACCGCTGACCAGAGGCGGGATCAAGCGCTACCAGCAGGTCTTCCTGAAGATGACCAGCCCGGATTCCAGGGTCGATCCGGGTGGCAAGACCTTCCTGCACATGGCGAACAACCCGGCGCCAGCCGGCGTCGTGGTCAGCGCCTCGCGCCTGCCGGTGAAGCTCAAGGCCGGCGATTTCCTGCAGGTGCCGGTGGTGATGGACCCGGCCGACGGCACGGTGCAGGACGCCTATACGGCCTTCGAATACGAGATCTTCGACAAGGGCGCCCGCATGGTCGGGACCGACTATGCCTTTGGCGTGCCCAACGACATCGAGGTCTGGCCGAACGCCCAGGTCCGGATCGGCGTGACGCTGGACGCGGGCCTGCTGGCTCATGAGCAGTTCCACTACGATGTCGGCTTCGTCGTTTGCCGCGCGCTGGCGCATCAGCTCACCATCGCCCGCGCCCCGACGATCGGCGGGCTGGTGACGCAGCTCAACAGCCTCGTCGACCTGCACATCAACAAGCGCGTCAAGCTGATCCAGCGCCGCTACGACATCGACACCCAGCACGGTGCCAATGCCAAATACCAACGCATCTGGCTCGACCGGATGACCGCCTGCATCGCCAATCCGGCAGCGAACCAGATCGGCGGGTTCTGGCTGTAGTCTGGATTGCGTCTCCCAGTCGTCATTCCGGGGCAGGCCGCCAGGCCTGAGCCCGGAACCCATGAACACGACGACAATCGAGAGGCCGCCCCCGCAATGCCCTATTCGGCAGCGTCGGCGAATATGGATTCCGGGCTCGCCGCTGCGCAGCGCCCCGGAATGACGGCACGGTTCCTTGCTCAGAAGTCGAAACTCTCGCCGCCGGCCTTGCCGACGCCCTTGACCAGTGAGCGGTCCGGCTCATGCGCCGGCTCGCCCGGATCGCGGAAGCGGTTGACGATCGGGTAGCGCCGGTCGCGGCCGAAGTTCTTGCGGGTGACCTTGACGCCCGGCGCCGCCTGCCGGCGCTTGTACTCGGCGAGATAGAGCAGCCGCTCGACCTTCTGCACCGTCTCCAGACCGTGGCCGCGGGCGACGATGTCGGCGAGGCGCATCTCGTGCTCGATCAGGCAGGCGAGGATGTCGTCGAGCACGTCATAGGGCGGCAGCGAATCCTGGTCCTTCTGGTTCTCGCGCAGCTCCGCGCTCGGCGGCTTGACGATGATGTTCTCAGGGATCACCTCGCCATCCGGTCCGAGCGCGCCCGCCGGCTTCCAGCGATTGCGCAGGGCGGAGAGCCGGAAGACCTCGGTCTTGTAGAGATCCTTGATCGGGTTGTAGCCGCCGTTCATGTCGCCATAGAGCGTGGCGTAGCCGCAGGACATCTCCGACTTGTTGCCGGTCGTCACCACCATCGGCCCGAACTTGTTCGAGATCGACATCAGCAGCGTGCCGCGCACGCGGCTCTGCAGGTTCTCCTCGGTGATGCCGCGATTGGTGCCGGCGAAGAGTTCGGCCAACGCCTGCTCGAAACCCTCCACGGGATCGGCGATCGGCACGATCTCGTAGCGGACGCCGAGCGCGTCGGCGCAGGCCTTGGCATCGTCCAGGCTTTCCTGCGAGGTGAAGCGATAGGGCATCATCACGCAGCGCACGCGCTCGGCCCCGAGGGCGTCGACGGCCATGGCGGCGCAGATGGCGGAATCGATGCCGCCCGACAGCCCAAGCACCACCCCGGGAAAGCGGTTCTTCTCGACATAGTCGCGCAGGCCGAGCACGCAGGCGGCATAGTCGGCCTCGTCACCGGCCTCGACGGCGACCACCTCGCCCGGCAGGCAGCTCCAGCCATCGGGCCCACGCTCCCAGTCCGTGATGCGAACAGCCTCGCGGAAGGCCGGAAGCTGGTGGGCGAAGCTGCGGTCGGCATTGAGGACGAAGGAGGCGCCTTCGAAGACGAGCTCGTCCTGGCCACCGAGCTGGTTGAGGTAGACCATGGGCAGGCCACTCTCGACCACACGGGCCACGGCGACGTTGAGCCGTTCCTCGATCACGCCGCGACGGAAGGGCGAACCGTTCGGGACGAGCAGGATCTCGCCGCCGGTCTCGGCGATGCACTCGACGACCTCCTCGCCCCAGATGTCCTCGCAGATCGGAATGCCCAGGCGGACATGGTTGCGGAAGACGACCGGGCCGGGCAGCGGGCCGGGCTCGAACACACGCTTCTCGTCGAAGACGCCGTAATTGGGCAGGTCGACCTTGAAGCGCACCGACTGGATCAGGCCGCCATCGAGCAGCGCATAGGCGTTGTAGAGCTTGCCGTCCTCGAGCCAGGGCAGGCCGACAAGCACGGCCGGGCCGCCATCCGCAGTCTCGCGGGCGAGGTCCTCGCAGGCCTTGCGGCAGGCGTCCTGAAAGGCCGGCTTCAGCACCAGATCCTCCGGCGGATAGGCCGAGAGGAAGAGTTCCGGGAACATGACGAGCTCGGCGCCGCCGGCAGCCGCCTCGCGGCGGGCGACACGCACCTTCTGCGCATTGCCGGCGACATCGCCGACGATCGGATTGAGCTGGGCGAGCGCCAGGCGAAGAGACGTCTTAGTCATGCTCCGGATGTAGCCCGCGGCCGATGCGCCAGCAACGGGCCGGCGTCCTGCCCGCCCCTGCGTTTGCGCAGGGTCAGGTCAGCGGAGCGCCGACTGGAAATCTGCCGACCAGCGCAATTCGCGCAAGGGGCGCACCGCCTGCGTCGTCTCGTCATAGATCGGGTGGGCTTTCCAGGCGGCGAGTGCGGCCTCGTCGGCGAACTCGCCGTAGACGACGATGTCGGCGGCATCGCCGATCGGGTCGATCCTGGCATTGGCCGCAACCTCGAAAGCGAGTGCATGCGGGATCTCGCCGAGCCGGCCGAGCAGGCGCCGGATCCTGTCGATATCGTCGGCGTGCTTCCCGGTGAAGAACACGATGTGCCGGATCATCCGCCCTCCTCCGGCCACTTCCGGAATCACGCTCATGCGCGGGCGATCTCTTCCAGAGGCGGGCCGGATCGGCAACCTCATTAACCGCGTATTAGGGTTAACAGCGCATCAATCGTCTCCGGGCCAGCTCAACCGCTGCGTCGGCCCTTGCTCGGAGAGACACGCGATGCGTGCTGCATCAACCGCCGCCCTCGCCCCCGTCATCGCACTGGCTTGCGCGCTCGCTCTGCCGCAAGCGGCGCAGGGCGCCGACTACCTCAGGGGCTCGCAGATCGAACAGCCGGTCGAGGCGCCGCCGATGTTCGGAGGCGGGCGTTTCGACTGGTCAGGCTTCTATTTCGGCGGCGGCGCCGGTGCCAGCGATACGAAATTCAAGCCTGATCAAGGTCTCGGCACGCTGGCCAACTACGCCTTCCGCAACACGGTTCTCGGCGCCGAGGGCAATATCGGTTCGCTGGTCGGCGATCTCGCCGAGAAGCGCGACAGCGGCTCCAACTTCTTCGGCATGGTTGGTTACAACTACCTCTTCGACGATGTCGTCCTCGGCTTCGAAGTGGACTATACGCGCTCGAGCCAGGAATACACTCTCAACGACTTCATCGGCCGGCGCATCACCACCTCGGAAGGGTTGAACGACGTCAACATCACCACCAGTCACGGCGCCAAGCTGAACGACTATGCCACCGCCCGACTACGGATGGGCTGGGCCTATGGCCGCCTCATGCCCTATGCCACGATCGGTGGCGCTGTCGGTCGCTTCAATACGGTCTCGTCGATCCGTTCGACCTGGTTCCTGACGCGCACGAATCCGATGACGGGCGCGACCGAAGCCTTCTACGCGGCCGGCTATACGCCGACCAATCCGTCGATCGTCGGTGGCGCCAAGAAGAACGTCTACGGCTTCGGCCTGAGCGCAGGCGCCGGCGTGGAATGGGCCGTGACCGACAACCTCATCCTCCGCGGGGAGTATCAGCTGATTCGTTTCGCCGAGGTCGAAGGCACGACGGTGACGGTCAACACCGCTCGCGTCGCCGCCGCACTGAAATTCTAATCCGCGCCGGTCAGCGCTCGAAGCGCTGGCCGATCAGCTCCGCCTTCGCCCGGCTGATCATCCAGAGCGTATCCGCGGCGCCGCTGCGGTCCCAGGCGATGCCCTGCCCCTCGCCCTCGATCGGGTAGGTCGCAACCAGCTCCAGCACAGAGCCCATCTTCGGCAGCCGCAGGGCGTAGACCTCCTTGTGATCGTGGCCGGTGGCGTAGAGCAGCCCATCCTTGCCCCAGCTGCCGCCCGACATGCTCATCGGCTCGGCCCGCTTGATCACGGCGGCGGGGAAGGTCCAGCCCTGGACCGGCTTCCAGGCCTCGTCGAACTTCACCAGCGTCGTCCAGTAGGAATTGCCGTAGGGCTGCTGGCTCTGGCCGAAGACGCGGCTGTAATTGGCGAAGACGCCCCACCAGGCGCCATCATGCTTGTCGAGCCAGGTCAGCGAACCCAGCAGGATGCCGAAACTGTGCGAGCCGACATGCTCGAGCGTCTGCGCGTCCCAGATCTCGACCGAGCTCGTCATCGGCGAGGCCGGATAGTTGGAATGGGCGGCGTAGAGCTTGCCGTCGATCACCGCGCCACTGTCCAGATGGATGATCGGGCCGTCCTCGGCCCCTTTCCATTCCTTGACCAGGGCGCCGGTCGTCTTGTCGTGCTTGGCGATGGCGCGATCTGTGATCGCGTAGACATGGCCGGCATCGACCGCCGCAGCCTGGCGTGCGGACTGCGCCTTGAAGCGTGCGATCTCGACGAAGCGCCCGCTCGGAGCCGCCGGCTTCTTCGCAGCGTCCTGTGCCAGCACCGGAACTGCGACCAGACAAGCGGCCAGCGCCGCTGCAAACTTGAGCTTCATCGCCCTCTCCCCGCGCCTCGTCGGCTTCAGCCGCTCTCGGCGTCGACCATGGGAGGCGGGGGTTAGGCGGTCAAGGTGACGGGCCGATGAAGCCGGCCCGTCACCTTTTGGTTCACTCGGCCGCTTCGACCTCCGGCCGTGCCTTGCCGGCGCGCTCGCGCTTGACCAATTCGGCGACGAGGAAGGCGAGTTCCAGCGCCTGCTCGGCGTTGAGGCGCGGATCGCAGACCGTGTGGTAGCGGTCGTTGAGATCAGCGTCGGTCATGCCGCGCGCGCCGCCGGTGCACTCGGTGACGTTCTTGCCGGTCATCTCGAGATGCAGGCCGCCAGCATGCGTCCCTTCCGCCTGATGCACGGCGAAGAAGTTCTTCACCTCGGTCAGGATCAGGTCGAACGGCCGCGTCTTGTAGCCGCTCGCCGCCTTGACGGTGTTGCCGTGCATTGGATCGCAGGACCAGACGACATTGCGCCCTTCCCGCTTGGTGGCGCGCACCAGAGCCGGCAGGTGGTCGAAAACCTTGTCGGCGCCGAAGCGGCCGATCAGCACGAGGCGGCCGGCCTGGTTCTGCGGATCGAGCGCGTCGATCAGCTTGAGCAGTTCGTCCGGCTTGAGGGACGGCCCGCATTTCAGGCCGATCGGGTTCTTGATGCCGCGGAAGTACTCGACATGGGCGTGGTCGAGCTGGCGAGTACGATCACCGATCCAGACCATGTGGCCGGAGGTGGCGTACCAGTCGCCCGTGGTCGAGTCGGTGCGCGTCATCGCCTGCTCATAGCCGAGCAACAGCGCCTCGTGGCTGGTGTAGAAATCCGTCGTCCGCATCTCGGGATGCGTCTCGGGATCGACGCCGATGGCGCGCATGAAGTCGAGCGACTCGGTGATGCGGTCGCCCAGCTCCTGATAGCGATGCGACTGCGGGCTGTCCTTGACGAAGCCGAGCATCCAGCGATGCGCGTTGTCGAGATTGGCATAGCCGCCGGTCGCGAAGGCGCGGATCAGGTTGAGCGTCGCTGCCGACTGCCTGTAGGCCTCGAGCTGCCGGCGCGGGTCGGGAATCCGCGACTCCGCCGTGAACTCGTTGTCGTTGATGATGTCGCCCTTGTAGCTCGGCAGCTCGACATCGCCGATCTTCTCGTTCGGGGCCGAGCGCGGCTTGGCGAACTGGCCGGCGATGCGGCCGACCTTCACCACCGGCGAACCGCCGGCGAAGGTCAGCACCACCGCCATCTGCAGGAACAACCGGAAGAAGTCGCGGATGTTGTCGGCCGAGTGCTCGGCGAAGCTCTCGGCGCAGTCACCGCCCTGAAGCAGGAAGGCCTCGCCAGCCGCGACCTTGCCCAACGCCCGTTTGAGCTTGCGCGCCTCGCCTGCAAAAACCAGCGGCGGAAAGCCGGCGAGCTGCTGCTCAACCGCCTTCAAGGCTGCCTGATCCGGGTATTCCGGCATCTGCTGGACGGGTTTTGCCCTCCAGCTCTCGGGCGTCCACCGCTCGGACATGGGTCTTGCTCCTGATTGCACGCGTCGCGCCTGCCATTAACCTCATCTTGGCGCGAAGGGGGGCCTATACACCCGCAGATGGTCGCTGGCCACCGTCACGGCAAGCACGATGTGCCGCAACGCGAAAGCGCGAATCCGGTCAAGTGCTTGGCACGCTCCGCTACGATCGTTTTTCAAGTGCCTGAGAGCGCGATTCAACCTGTTCGGACATTGATTCAACCAACTCTACGCCTGAAGAAGGACGACCTTATGCCCAAGCGCAGCGTTTCCTCGGAGCGTGTCTACAAGAGCCGCCTGCCCTTCGCCCAGGCGACGATCGCCGGCGATTTCATGTTCGTCTGCTGCGTCGGCGCGGATCTGCAGGGCAAATATGCGACCGGCGACGCCAGGGCACAGACGCAGCAATGCATCGACAACATTAAGGCGCTGCTCGAGGAGGCAGGAGCGAGCCTGAAGGACATCGTGAAGTGCACGGTCTACGTCACCGACCGGGCCTATTGGGAGCCGATGAACGAGGTCTATTTCACCAACTTCGCCGAAGAGCCGCCGCACCGCGTCTCCTGCATCGTCAACGGGCTCGGCTCGCCCGACTGCCTCGTCGAGATCGACGCGACCGCCTATCTCGGCAAGGCGGAGTGAGGCAGAGCGCGGTTTGATGCGCCGCCCGCATCAATCGCTTCGGCATTAGCATTTCACTCCCGCCCGCAAAGCCCATTGTCTCCCTCGCGCGGCGCGGCCGAAGATGGCTGCGCATCGATAACGCCCATGGCGGCGACGGGAGGAACCATGAGACGTCACATTCTGGCGGCCGCTATCGGCATGGCCTGCGGCCTCGGAGCAGCGCAGGCCCAGCAGGCGCAGGAGCCGATCACCCTGCGCGGCATGGGCTCCTTCCATGTCGGCGGCAAGCTCGTCGAGATTTCGGGCCGGCCGGTCAAGGACGTGGTGTTCACACCCGGCGGCACACCTGCCCGCGTCGACCCGAACGGCACCTACCAGACCGGCCAGATGTACGTTCAGTACTTCCTGCCGCAGAACGAGAAAGGCACCGTACCGCTGCTGCTCTGGCATGGCGGCGGCATGACCGGCGTCAATTACGAGACGACGCCGGACGGCCGCCAGGGCTGGCTCGAATTCTTCCTGCGCAAGGGCTGGTCGGTCTATAATTCCGACGCGGTCGAGCGCGGACGCTCGAGCTGGGCGATGTATCCCGATGTCATCCCCGGCGAGCCGCTGTTCCTGACCACGGCGAACCCGTTCGAGCGCTTCCGCATCGGCGCCGGCAGCGGCAGCTACGACGGCGACCCTGCCAAGCGCAAATACCTGCCGGGCAGCCAGTTCCCGGCCGAGGGCTACGACAATTTCGTCAAGCAGATCGTGCCGCGCTGGACCTCGACCGACCAGATGATCATCGACGCCTATATCGCCGAGGTCGACAAGGTCTGCCCCTGCGTGATCGCCTTCCACAGCCAGTCCGGCCAGTTCGGCTTCAAGGTGGCGCAGGCTCGGCCCGACAAGGTCAAGGCGCTGATCGCGGTCGAGCCGGCCGGCATCGGCGATCCGGCCAAGGCGGCGGCACTGAAGGACGTGCCTGTCCTGATGGTGTTCGGCGACTATATCGAGCAGGATGCCCGCTGGCCGACGATCCGCAAGACCGCGACCGATTTTGGCGACAAGATCACCGCCGCCGGAGGTTCGGTCGACGTCGTCAACCTGCCCGCCGTCGGCATCACCGGCAATTCGCACATGCTCATGATGGACAAGAATAATCTGGCTGTGGCGCAGCTGATCCAGGACTGGCTGGCGAAGAAGGGCCTGACGAAATAGGCGCGGGCTCGCGCGCCTGGCCCAGCAGCCAATCGCGGAACAGGCTGATCTTGCGCGCGGTCCGGCGCCGTACAGGGTAGGTCAGCCAATAGTCGTTCCCACCAGGAAGCATCAGGTCGAAGGGCTGGATCAGCAGCCCTTCGCTCAGTTCGCGCCGGAAGAAAATCGGCGAGCACATGGCCGCGCCGTTGTTGGCAAGCGCGGCCGTGACTTCGAGCTGCTGCACGCTGAGATCGAAGCGGGCTTCAGCCGGCATGGTTTCGGAATCGACGCCTGCGGCGGCGAACCAGCGATCCCAGGCCTCGGCCTTGCCGATCCGGTTCACGCGCAGCAGGTCGGAAGGTTCTGGCGCGCGACCGAGATCGCGGAACAGGTTCGGCCCGCAGAGCGGGGTGAACTCGCTCTTCATCAACCAATGCGCCTCCAGCCCCGGCCATTGCCCATTGCCGCGGTGGATGGCGACGTCACAATCGTCGCGCTGCGGATCGTGCGGGCCGACCTGCGTGACCATGCGCACCGCCAACCCGGGATTCTCGCACTGGAACAGCCCCAGGCGCGGCACCAGCCAGTTCGAGGCAATGGTCGGCAGCGCCTGGATCGAGAGCACGCCTTCGGCCGTCTGCGTGACCGCGGCGAAGGCCGCGCGCAGGCCGTCGAAGGACTCCATCACCGATGATGCGAGCCGCTCACCGGCTTCGGTCAGGACGACGCGGCGGGCCTGGCGCTGGAACAGCGGCAGACCGAGCCGCTCCTCCAGCAGCTTGATCTGGTAGCTCACCGCGGCCTGCGTCATGCCGAGCTCGACAGCGGCACGGGTGAAGCTGCCATGGCGGGCCGCCGCCTCGAATGCCCTCACCGCGCTGAGCGGCGGTAGGCCAATCGCCAGATCATCCATCAGCTGACCTTATGCATCAGGAGTGAAATCCGGTTTGTCCGCAGGATCGATCGGCGGCATCCCTGGGTGCAAGTGAAATCCACTCCAGGAGCCGCATCATGTCGGCCGAAGTCAGCAGAAGCAATGGATATGTCAGCTCAGTGCCGGTAATACAGGCTGTACTGGCCCGGCTGCGCCGCTTCCGGCGCAATCGCCTGATCGCCCTCGACGACCGTCTCGATCAAGAGGGGCTGAGCGCCCACATGGCGCGCGATGTCGGCCTGACCAATGCAAGCCTGATTTATGATGGGCGTCGCTCGGATCGAGAGTCCTGAACCTGCGTCAGAGCGCGCTCTTGCGCGGCGTGCGCATGGTGACGAGTTCCTCGGCCGCGCTCGGATGCAAGGCGATGGTGCGGTCGAAATCGGCCTTGGTCGCGCCCATGGTGACGGCGATGGCAACCGACTGGGCGATCTCACCGGCATCGTGACCGAGGATGTGGACGCCGAGGACCCGGTCGGTTTCGGCGTCAGCGACGAGCTTCATGTAGATGCGCTCGTCGCGGCCCGAGATCGTCGCCTTCATCGGCCGGAAGCCGGTCTCGAAGATGCGCAGCGGGCGGCCGGCGGCAAGCGCCTGCTGCTCGGTGAGCCCGACCGTGCCGAGCTCCGGCGTGGTGAAGACGGCGGAAGCGACCAAGGTATGGTCGACCGTCCACGGCTTGCCGCCGAAGGTCGTATCGGCGAAGGCGTGGCCCTCGCGGATCGCGACCGGGGTCAGGTTGACACGATCGGTGACGTCACCGACCGCCGCGATCGACGGGACGTTGGAAAGCGAGGCGGCGTCGACGAGGACCTGGCCCGTCGGGCCCAGCTTGACGCCGGCGGCTTCCAGGCCGAGCCCCGCGGTGTTCGGGCGGCGGCCGGTCGCGACGAGGACGACATCGGCGTCGATCGGCGCGCCATGGGCACAATGGGCGCGGCGCGTGCCGTCCGGCAGAAGCTCGATGCGATTCACCACGCAGCCGAGGCGCAGGGTGATGCCGGCATGGCCGAGCGCGTCGCGCAGGCGGGTGCGCAGATCCTCGTCGAAGCCGCGCAGGACATTGTCTCCGCGATGCAGCAGCGTGACGGCGACGCCGAGCCGGGCGAAGACGCTGGCGAACTCGAGCGCGATGTAACCGCCGCCGATGACGAGCATGCGCTTGGGCAGGCGCGGCAGATGGAAGACCTCGTTCGAGGAGATGCCGAGTTCGCCGCCAGGGATCGGCGGATCGAAGGCCGGGTGGCCGCCGGTCGCGACCAGGATGTGGCGGGCGCGGATCGCCTCGCCGCTCTTCTGCAGCCTGATTTCGTGCGGCCCGGTGACGACGGCACGCTCCTCGCGAATCGTGACGCCGGCGCCGTCGAGCCCCTTGCGGTAGAGGCCGGAGAGCCGCGTCACTTCCTTGGCGACGGCATCGCGCAGGGTCGGCCAGTCGAACTGCGGCTTGCCGACGCTCCAGCCAAAGCCGGCGGCGTCCTCGAACTCGTCGGCGAAGCGGCTGGCGTAGACGAAGAGCTTCTTGGGCACGCAGCCGCGAATGACGCAGGTGCCGCCGATGCGGTCCTCTTCGGCGATCATCACGCGGGCGCCGTGGCCGGCGGCAATGCGGGCGGCGCGGGTCCCGCCCGATCCCGCGCCGATGACGAAGAGATCGACGTCGAACTCAGCCATGGCTGTCTCCCTGCCGCGATGCGGCATCCGTGTGGAACAAGATCGTCGCGGCGCCGAGCCCGGCGATCCACCAGCCCTGCCAGGCGCCGTGCCCGACAGTGGCGATCGAGAACGCCGCCGCGAACAGGGCCAGGCGCGGCGCCAGTTCGGCCGCCGGCAGACGCCGCAGCCAGGCGAACAGCAGAAGGCCAGCCAGCGTCAGCAGGCCGGCCCCGACAGCGCCGGTCTCGGCCCAGACCTGCAGCGGCATGTCGTGCGGATGACCGACCTCCAGCAGCGTCCGATGCTCCACCGAGACCTGGGGGGCGACGGGATGCAGATGCATGGTCGCGGACGTGCCGAAGCCGGCGCCTGCGACCGGCCGCGCCCGCGCCACCTCCCCGAAGCTGTCCCAGATGTCGATCCGCGCCTGCGCGCTCATGACGTCCAGGCGATTGAGTACGAAGGACGGCACCAGCCGCTCAGCCGTCGGGCCGAGCACCGGAGCAATCGCGAAGGTCAGGACAAAGGCCAGCGCCGTCGCCATCAGCGCGACGCGCGGCGCGACCGCGGCAAAGATCCAGCAGAGCACCAGCACCAGCGTGCCGAGCTTGGCGGCCTCGCTGTCGGAGCGGAAGACGAAGACGACCACGATCACCGCCAGCAGGGCCGCCAGAGCGCGATCAAACCAGCCGGCAGGCCGCGACCAGAGCGCATGGACAGTCGGCACAGCCAGCAGAAGCAGGACGATTGCCGGACGGTTGAAGACGAAGCTCATCATCTTGCCCGAACCGAGCGCGGAACGCTGAGACAAGCCGGAAGCAAGTTCGAAGACCAGAAGCCCCGACGCGACGATGAGCGCAACCGCGAGCGACCGGAGCAGAGCCGGGCTCCGGCGCCATTGCCTCGACGCGGCGATGGCAAGCGCGAACACGATCGGCAGGACTAGCTCGCCCCAGGCCCGCACGGACATGGATGGGTTGTGGCTCCAGCCGATGGAGACCAGCGACCAGGCGAGAAAGGCAGCGACCACCATCGCTATCGGCGCCGTGAGCAAGGCCCGCAGGCGCCCGAAGATGGCCATGGCCGGCTCCGACAGCAGAGCAGCCCCAAGGAAAGCCCCGGCGGCGAGCCCCAGCATGAGCGGGGCCGAGCGGTTCGCCAGCCACATGGCGAGCGGCATCAGCACGAGACAAATCGCGCCCGCGCTACGCAGCGCGCGCGCTGCCGCAGGCTCGCTTCCTTGTGCGGACTGTATCCTGGAGTTGGCCGGCGGGAAGATCTGACTCATGCGCTGCGGCTTACGCGATGGGAGATGCCGCGCCTAGGGGGAACGGCGCCGTCCGAACCGGCGCGAGAAGCGACCGCCGCCGCGTCAAGACTTGCGACCTTCGACGATGTCACCAGCCGCCTCGCGTCGAATTTTCCTGCGCTCGCTGGGCTGCGGAGCGAAACATCTTGACTTGTGATTATGCAATCAGGCGCAATTGATCCGCGGTCCGATGCGGTGCCACAGGCGAGCGTCGACAATCGGTGCGCCAAGCGCGCCACTCGGGAGGTAACTATGCTCACGTCCTTCTTCAAGCGCGGGGCTGTAGCCGCCGTCGCTCTCGCGGGCCTCACCACGGCCGCCTTTGCCCAGATGGAGCTGAAGATCATGGCCCCGGCCGCGCCCGGCGGTGGCTGGGACGGCACGGCGCGCTCGATGCAGCAGGCGCTGACTGCGGCAGGCATTGCCAAGAGCGTCCAGGTCACCAACGTCACCGGCGCCGGCGGCACGATCGGCCTCGCCCAGCTGATCGGCGCCAAGGGCGACGGCCATCAGCTGATGGTCAACGGCTTCGTCATGGTCGGCGCCATTCTGCTCAACAAGTCGCCGGTGAACCTGTCTCAGACCACGCCGATCGCCCGGCTGACCGCCGAGGCGCTGGTCATCGTCGTGCCGACGGATTCGCCGATCAAGAACGCCAAGGACCTCGCCGACCGCGTCAAGGCCGACCCGGCCAAGGTCACCTGGGCCGGCGGTTCGGCCGGCGGCGCCGACCACATCCTCGCCGCGCTCTTCGCCGAGGCCGCCGGCGGCGATCCGAAGAAGATCAACTACATCCCGTTCTCGGGCGGCGGCGAGGCCCTCGCGGCGATGCTCGGCGGACGCGTCACCGCCGGCATCTCCGGCTATGGCGAGTTCGAAGGCCAGATCAAGGCCGGCAAGCTGCGCGTGATCGGCGTCAGCGCCAGCAAGCGCCTGGAGAACGCTCCCGATGCCCCCACCCTGAAGGAAGGCGGCGTCAATCTCGAGCTGCTGAACTGGCGCTCGGTCGTTGCCCCTCCGGGCCTCAGCGACGCGCAGAAGAAGGACCTCTCGGGCGCAGTCGACAAGCTGGTCAAGTCGAAGGAATGGGCCGAGATCCTCAAGGCCCGCGGCTGGGATGACGCCTATCTCGCCAGCGCCGAATTCGACAGCTTCCTGAAGACCGAGACCGCCCGCGTCGAGAAGGTCATGAAGGATGTCGGCCTGGTGAAGTAAGGCCCTCCTGAGACCAAACATCGAGGGCGGGCAGCCGCGAGGCCGCCCGCCCTTCGTCACCTTCGCTCCAGACAGACGGTCGCGCCCATGTCCCGCTCCATCGACCGCCCGGCTCTTATCGTCGGGCTCCTGTTGCTCGCCGCAGCGGCGATCGTCGCCTTCGATGCCTCGCGCCAGACCATCACCTCGAACTATGGCGTCGGACCGACCGCGATGCCCTATGTCGTCTGCGCCGGGCTCGCCGTGCTCGGGCTCGCGCATTTCATCGTCGCCTTCAAGGACGGCCTGCCGAAGCCGGAAGAGGCCGACAGCAAGGCGCTGCTCTGGATCGTCGGCGGCCTCGTCGGGCTGGTCGCCTGCATCGCGCTCGGCGGCGGCTTCATCATCGCCACCGCGATCATCTTCGCCTGCACGGCGCGCGGCTTCGGGCGCGATGCACTCATCGTCGACATCGTCATCGGGGCGGTGCTCGGCACCGTCATCTATGTGGTGTTCCTCAAACTGCTGACCCTGTCGCTGCCCGCCGGGCCGCTCGAAGCCCTGCTGAGCTGAGGGAGCACGCAAGATGGACACCCTTCTCTCGCTCGCCAACGGCTTCTCCGTCGCCTTCGAGCCCTCCAAGCTGCTGTTCTGCCTGATCGGCGTCTTCCTCGGCACTGCCGTCGGCGTGCTGCCGGGCATCGGCCCGGCGCTGACCGTTGCGTTGCTGCTGCCGGTGACCTTCAAGCTCGACCCGGCCGGCTCGCTGATCATGTTCGCCGGCATCTACTATGGCGGCATGTATGGCGGCTCGACCACCGCCATCCTGCTCAACGCCCCCGGAGAAAGCGCCTCGCTGGCGACCGCGCTCGAAGGTTCGAAGATGGCCAAGGCG
Organism: Allobosea sp. NPDC003192; assembly: GCF_050275675.1. Lineage (NCBI taxonomy): Bacteria > Pseudomonadati > Pseudomonadota > Alphaproteobacteria > Hyphomicrobiales > Alloboseaceae > Allobosea > Allobosea sp. NPDC003192. The sequence continues at coordinate 51,090 of NZ_JBNNPK010000022.1, read as the reverse complement.
GGCCGCGGCGGCCCGGCGCTGGCGACGGCGGCGATCGGCTCCTTCGTCGCCGGCCTGATCGCCACGATCGGCCTCGCCTTCCTCGCGCCCTGGCTGGTCGAGCTCGCGGTCAAGTTCGGCCCCTGGGACTATTTCGCGCTGATGATCGTCGCCTTCGTCACGGTGTCGGCGACCTTCGGTGATTCCCCGCTGCGTGGCCTGACCAGTCTGTTCCTCGGCATGCTGCTCGGCCTGATCGGCATCGACAAGCTGACCGGTCAGGCACGCTTGACCTTCGGCGTGCCGGAGCTGCTCAACGGCGTCGAGGTGACGACGCTGGCGGTCGGCCTCTTCGCGGTCGGCGAAGCGCTCTACGTCGCCTCGAAGCGCTGGCGCGAGCCGGAGGAGATCATCCCGATCAAGGGCTCGCTCTGGATGAACAAGCAGGACTGGAAGCGCTCCTGGGCGCCCTGGCTGCGTGGCACCGCCTTCGGCTTCCCGATCGGCGCGCTGCCAGCCGGCGGCGCCGAGGTCCCAACCTTCCTGAGCTACTCGACCGAGAAGAAGCTCTGCAAATATCCGGAGGAGTTCGGCAAGGGCGCGATCGAGGGCGTCGCCGGACCGGAGGCCGCCAACAACGCCTCGGCCGCCGGCACGCTGGTGCCGCTGCTGACGCTCGGCCTGCCGACCTCGGCGACCGCGGCGATCATGCTCGCCGGCTTCCAGCAATACGGGCTCAATCCGGGCCCGCTGCTCTTCGCCGAGAAGCCTGATCTTGTCTGGGGCCTGATCGCCTCGCTGTTCATCGCCAACGTCATGCTGGTGATCCTGAACCTGCCGCTGATCGGGCTTTGGGTCAGGCTGCTGGCGATCCCGCAGCCCTGGCTCTATGCCGGCATCCTGGTTTTCGCGACCATGGGCACGCTCGCGGTCAACCCCTCCCCGGTCGAACTCGGCATGCTCTTCGGCTTCGGCTATCTCGGCTATCTGATGCGGCGCTACGACTATCCGGTCGCGCCGATGGTGGTCGGGCTGATCCTCGGGCCGATGGCGGAGGCACAATTGCGCCGCGCTTTGCAGATCAGCCTCGGCGATCCGATGATCCTCCTGGAGAATCCGATCTCCGCGACATTGCTCGGCATCGCCTTCATCGCGCTGGTGGCCCCCTTCGTGATGAGTGGGCTGAACAAGTTCAAGGCGGCGGAAGACTGATAACGTTAGGCGCGACCGGGGCAGCACGCCCCGGTTGCGCTTGAACAAATATGGCGTGACTGTGTTCTCCTCTTCAGCGGCCGTCCGGCCTGTCGAGCGAGGATGAACCATGAGCGACGCTACGCTGTCCCCTTCCGCCGCACCGCAAGCAGAAGCCGAACCCAGCCTCCATCGCGTGATGGGCCCCTGGCTGCTACTGCTGTTCATCGTCGGCGACATTCTCGGCACTGGCATCTACGCGCTCACTGGGCAGGTGGCGAAGCAGGTCGGCGGCGTCGTCTGGCTGCCCTTCCTGGTCGCCTTCGTGGTCGCGATGATCACGGCGTTCAGCTATCTTGAGCTGGTCACGAAATACCCGCGCGCTGCCGGCGCCGCGCTCTATGCGCACAAGGCTTTCGGTGTCCACTTCATCACCTTCATCGTCGCCTTTGCGGTAATGTGCTCCGGCATTACCTCGGCCTCGACCGCCTCGCGCGCCTTCGCCGCCAACATGTCACACGCCTTCGGGCTGAATCTCGCCGGCGGCATCGGCATCACCATCGTCGGCCTCGCCTTCATGGCGCTGGTCGCTGCGATCAACTTCCGCGGCGTCGGCGAGAGCGTGAAGGCCAACGTCGTGCTGACCTGCGTCGAGCTGACCGGCCTCTTGATCGTGATCTTCGTCGGCCTATGGGCGATCGCCGCCGGCCAGGGCGACGTCTCGCGCATCACCCAGTTCAAGCCGGCGGGCGACGGCGGCCTGTTCTGGCCGGTGATCGCAGCGACCACCCTCGCCTTCTTCGCCATGGTCGGCTTCGAGGATTCGGTCAACATGGCCGAGGAGACCAAGGACCCGACGCGGACCTTCCCGAAGATCCTGCTCGCCGGCCTCGTCATCACCGGCACGATCTACGTGCTGGTCTCGGTCTCGGCGATCACGCTGGTCTCGCCCGAACAGCTTGGCGAAGGCGAGACGCCGCTGCTCAAGGTGGTCGCGGCCGGCGCGCCGAACTTCCCGATCTGGATCTTCGGCTTCATCACCATGTTCGCGGTCGCCAACAGCGCGTTGATCAACATGCTGATGGCGAGCCGGCTGGTCTACGGCATGAGCCGCGAGCATGTGCTGCCGCCGGTGCTCGGCAAGGTGCACCCGACGCGGCGCTCGCCCTATATCGCGATCGGCTTCACCACACTGCTCGCCTTCGCGCTGATCACCTTCGTCGGCGAGGTGCCGGCGCTCGGCGGCACGACGGCCCTGCTGCTGCTCTGCGTCTTCACGGTCGTCAACATCGCCGTGCTGATGCTGCGCAAGGACACGGTCGAGCATCAACACTTCCGCACGCCGACGATCCTGCCGATCGCAGGCGCGATCTTCTGCGCCTTCTTCGCCGGCCCGTGGACCGGGCGCGACCCGGTCCAGTACAAGATCGCCGGCATACTGATCGGGATCGGCGTCGTGCTCTGGTTCGTCACCGTGATGGTCAACCGGGCCACCGGCGTGCGACCGAGCGACCCGACGATGGAAGACATCGGCGGCGCCGGCCCGGTGAACTGAGGCTCATCTGAAACAAAAGAGGCCGCCGGTTCGCCCGGCGGCCTCTTTCTCCGATCGAAGCATATGGCTCAGAGCTGATGGCCGCGCTTGCGCATCTCGGCGTTGAACAGGTCGAAGAGCCGGTTGCTGGTCGCCACGGTCCAAGGCTGCAACAGCGCGTAGACCTCCTCGAGCGCCTGTGTACGGTTGGCATTGTAGCGCTGGCCGACGGGCGAGTTGAAGAAGGCCAAGACCTCCTTGAGATCGGCTTCCGTCATCTTGCTGGCGAAAATCCGGGTGGAGGAATCGACCATTTCGTCGCGGCGTACATCCGCCTCGGCCTTGAGCGTAGTCAGGACCTCTTCCATGTCCTTCTTCAGCTCGGGCCGAGTCGCCAGATTCTGCCGGACATTGGCAACGAACTCGCCGTAGATCGAGTCGATGGACTGCGACAGGCCGGTGGAGATCACGAGCTCACGGGCGGCCTTGAGATGCTCCGGCGTCGGCGCCTGCTGCGCCGAAGCGGGCACGGCGAACAATGCGAGCGAGAGAAGCGCGCCAGCCAGGCTGTGACGGATCATGCGGTTACCCCTTCGTCGATCGTCCGGAATGCGGCGATTCCATTGTTCTGCTGCGGAAGCGTCCCTGACCGGACGAACCGCCGGCCGCTCTTAGAACATGTCCAGCCAAAGTGGAAACCACTTTTGCGGCTGGAACATGCCGTTCGGCAGGCCGTCAGCGACGCCCTGCAGCCGGGTCGCCGAGGACACGCACGCCATCGGCGCCGGCGAGGAAAGCTGCCGTCGCCAGACCGAGGAAGAGCCCATGCTCGACGACGCCAGGCACCTGATTCAACGCCAATCCCAGCACTTCGGGAAGCTCGATGCGGCCGAGATGCGCGTCGAGGATGTAATGACCGCCATCGGTCAGCAGCGTCGAACCGTCCGGGTGCTTGCGCAGCTTGAGCTCGCCCTGCGCGCCGGCCGAGGCAATCGCGGCGGAGACCGCCCGACGCGTCGCCTCGAGCCCGAAAGGCACGACCTCGATCGGCAGCGGGAAGCGGCCGAGCGTCTCGACCTGCTTGCCGGTGTCGGCGATCACGATCATGCGCTTCGAGGCGGCCGCGACGATTTTCTCGCGCAGCAGCGCGGCGCCGCCGCCCTTGATCAGGTTGAGGGCGCTGTCGAGCTCGTCGGCACCGTCGATGGTCAGGTCGAGCTCAGGCGTCTCGTCAAGCGTCGACATCGGGATCGACAGGCTGATCGCCTGTGCCTGCGTCGCTTCCGAAGTGGCAACGCAGATCACCTTCAGCCCGGCTGCGACCTTGGCGCCGAGGCCGTCGACGAAGTGCTTGGCGGTCGAGCCGGTACCGAGGCCGAGCCGCATGCCAGGCCGCACCAGCTCCAGTGCCGCCAGCGCGGCGGCCTTCTTCAGATCCTCGCTCACGCGCCGAGCCCGCCCATCAGCATGTACTTGATCTCGACGAACTCCTCGATGCCGTGGAGGGAACCCTCGCGGCCGAGGCCGGACTCCTTGACGCCGCCGAAAGGCGCGACCTCGGTGCCGAGAATGGCCGAGTTGATGCCGACCATGCCGTATTCGAGCTCCTCCGCCACGCGGAAGGCGCGACCGAGATCCTTGGTGTAAAAATAGGCCGCAAGGCCGAAGGGCGTGTCGTTCGCCATCGCCACGACCTCGTCCTCGCTCTTGAAGCGATAGATCGGCGCGATCGGCCCGAAGGTCTCCTCGGTGGTGACCAGCATCTTGGTGGTGACGCCGGCGAGGACGGTCGGCTCGTAGAAGGTGCGGCCGAGTGCGTGGCGATGGCCGCCAACCATGACCTTGGCGCCATTGGCGACCGCGTCGGCGACATGGCGCTCGACCTTCTCGACCGCGCGCTCATTGATCAGCGGGCCCTGCACGACGCCGACCTCGACGCCGTTGCCGACCTTCATCTTGGCGACCTCGCCGGCGAACTTGGCGACGAAGTCGTCATGGATGCCGTCCTGCACGAAGAGCCGGTTGGTGCAGACGCAGGTCTGGCCCATGTTGCGGAACTTGGCGATGATCGCACCCTCGACCGCCTTGTCGAGATCGGCATCGTCGAAGACGATGAAGGGCGCATTGCCGCCGAGTTCGAGCCCGACCTTCTTCACGGTTGAGGCGGCCTGCTGCATCAGGAGCTTGCCGACCGGGGTCGAGCCAGTGAAGCCGATGAAGCGCACCGCCGGATGGGAGGTCATCACGCCGCCGATCGCCTGGGCTTCGCCGGTGACGATGTTGATCACGCCCTTGGGGAAGCCGGCCTGCTCGGCGAGCGCGACCAGCGCCAGCGCGGTCAGCGGAGTGTCCGGGGCCGGCTTGACCACGAAGGTGCACCCGGCCGCCAGGCCCGGCGCGCATTTGCGGGTGATCATCGCCGCCGGGAAATTCCAGGGTGTGATCGCGGCGCAGACGCCAACCGGCTGCTTTGCCACGATGATGCGCGAATTCGGGAAGGGCGAGGGAATGGTCTCGCCATAGATGCGCTTGGCTTCCTCGGCGTAGAACTCGACGAAGGAGGCAGCATAGGCGACCTCGCCGCGGGCCTCGGCAAGCGGCTTGCCCTGCTCGGCCGTCATGATCTGCGCCAGGTCCTCCTGGTTCGCCATGATCAGCTCGAACCATTTGCGCAGGATGACCGAACGTTCCTTGGCCGACTTCTTCGCCCAGGGCTTGAAGGCGCGGGAGGCAGCCTCGACCGCAACAGTGGTCTCGTCGGCGCCGAAGCGCGGCACCCTGGCGAGGACCTGCCCAGTTGCCGGATTGTCGACCACATCGACGCCTTCGCCGATCCAGGTACCGTCGATGAAGCACTGCGAACGCAGCAGCGAGGGATCCTTGAGCGCGAGCATCTGAGCCTCCGGCGTGATGAGCGGGTTGCCGGGGCTCTAGCACGCGCGAGCCGCGCTTGCCGATAGCAAAACGCCGCATGCAGGCGGTGCGCAGATTGCAGTTACCGTTCGGCCATCGGCCCGGCAGCAGCCGCTATTTCGCCATCGGCGTGCAGACGACCTTGTCGTCGAAGACGTAGCAGACGCTGAGTTCGCCGGTGCGGACATTGGCGCGGAAGATGCCGCCCTCGCGCTCATGGCGCGACGGGACGAGGACATAGTCGCTCGGCGCCTGCGGGCCGGCCCCGTCCCCCGCCGGAAAGCAGACGGTGACGCCGACGCCGCCCTCCTTGAGCTGGAACTGGCAGGCCCCGACCTCGCCGGTCGCCTTGTCGATGCGGTAGACGCGGTTGAGGTCGGTCTGCGGGGCCGGCGCGAACTCGAAGGGCGCAGCCGATGCCGCCCCGAAAACCGGCAGGACGAACAGGCCGGCGCCCAGCGCCCGGCCTAGGGTGCCTCTGGAACAGCTCGACAGTTTCGACACCGATAAGACCCCTTTCGACGATTCGCCCGCACCCTACCACGGCGGGAAAGCCGTATCACCGCGATTGCGGCGCGGCGACGACGCCATAACGCCGCTGTTGCCCAGCCCCTCGCGGGAGCGCTTGCCAACCGGCTCCCAGCAGCCTTTATGCGGATGGCCACGCTACAGGATCGCTCATGTCGCTTCCCCCGATCGTCGTCTTCGATCTCGACGGCACCCTCGCCGAGACCGCTCCTGACATCATGCACACGCTCAACGTCATCCTCGAACAGGAGGGGCTGGCGGCGTTGCCGATCGAGCGGGCACGCGAACTGGTCGGCGCCGGCGCACGGGCACTGATCGAGCGCGGCTTCAAGGTCAGCGGCCGGCCGCTCGAGACGGAGACGCTGGAGCAGCTCTTTCAGCAGTTCCTGACAATCTATGCCGGCGGGATCGCCAACCACAGCTACGTCCATGACGGCGTCGTCGCTGCGCTCGATGCGCTCGCGGCGGACGGCTTCGTCTTCGCCGTCTGCACCAACAAACCGATCCTGCACACGAAGCTGTTTCTCGATGCGGTCGGCCTGACCGAGCGCTTCGCCGCGATCGCCGGGCGCGACAGCTTCCCCTTCTTCAAGCCCGACCCGCGCCATCTCACGCAGACAATCGCGCAGGCCGGAGCCGATCCGGCTCGCGCAGTCATGGTCGGCGATTCGCGCACCGACGTGGACACCGCGCGCGCCGCCGGCATCCCGGTGGTGTGCGTGCCATTCGGCTACACGGACGTGCCGGTCGAGGCGCTCGCGCCCGATCTGGTGATCCGGCATTTCAGCGAGCTGCCGCAAGCGGTGCGCCGGCTGACCGATCGCGAGCCGGTGCTTGCTGTGCGTTCTTGACGGCGCAAGCCGACCCCACTAGGAACAGCGCGGTCCGGGCGGCTAGCTCAGCGGTAGAGCACTCCCTTCACACGGGAGGGGTCACAGGTTCGATCCCTGTGCCGCCCACCATTTTCCTCTGGAAATCGCGAACCGCCCCACGCTTCACTTCGCGCGAGCGAGCGTACGGATCCGTTCCGCGTCCGGCGGCAGGAACGAGCGGTCGAAGACCTCGCGGACCGAAGGCTTGCGCGGCAATTTCTTGGCCTCGACGATGAGATCGATCAGCCGGCCGAGCCGCCCGTCGTCCATGTCGCCGACGCCGATGCGCGCGCCTTCGGGATGGGCCATCTCCGCGGCGAAGGTCCCGACCAGGCGCGTGCGGTTGACCTCGGGCGCAATCGCGACCTTGCGCTTCGTCAGCGTCTCGATGGCGATGTCCGGATTGGCGATGGCATCTGCCAAAGCGCGGTTGAAGGCGCGCACCATGCCTGACAGCGCCGCCTTGTCGGCGTAAAGCTCGCGCGTGACGAACAGGCCATTGCCGTACATGTCTGGCAGATGCTCGGCATAGGTCAGGAAGCGCAATTCCTTGCGCCCGTCGATGCCGAGCGGCGCCACCGAGGCGATGATGGTGTTGACGAAGCCGAAGGCGCCGTCCATGCCGCTGCCCTTCAGCATCTCCGAGACCTGGATGGCCATCGGCTTGCCCGAGGGCACGACCTTGACCTTGGACTGATCGATCCCGGTCGACTTGCAGAACATGTCGAAAGTCACCAGCGCCGCGTCATGCGTGTCGCCGATGATCGAGCGCCCCTCCAGGTCCTTCGGCACATGGATCGGGCCGCTCGCCGGCACCGCGATGGTGAAGGGCACCGAGTTGAAGGTGGTCCAGATCGCGACCGGGCCCTCGTTCGGCGGCGACATGGCGATACGCTGGATCAGCGCGGTGATGTCGCCATAGCCGGCATCGTAGGTGGGCGCGCGCACCTTCGGCACGACGGCGGCGGCGCCGTCACCCGGCGAGAACTCGACGTTGAGGCCGGCCTCGCCGAGATAGCCCTTGTCCGCGGCGAGCAGCAGGAAGGAGACCGGCCCGCTATAGGAGGTGTTGAGCAGCAGCTTGATCGTCTTGGCCTGGGCCGACGCGATGGACGGAGCCAGCGTGGCCGATGCGGCAGCGAGCGAGAAGGCGCGGCGCGTCATCTCGGGCATGGTCTTTCTCCCTTGGGGTGATTTTTATCGGTGAGGCGACGCCGGGTCCGAGGCGGAGCTCGGCAACAGCCCGAACCGAGGCCGGCCAGGTCGGTGCTGCCATTCGCCCAAATGCTGTTGTCGCTTGTTTTCGCGCCGCAGCGAGCCTCCCAACGCGCCCAACATGCATACAATACAAGTATGCAATCATGCGCAAGCGAAGCGGCGAGCGCGGATCGCAGGCTTCGGCGATCACCAATTCGCTGTCCTGAACGGAGAGGCCGAAGCCTGCGGCTCTCGGGAGCACCGCCTGCACATTTGGTGCAATATAGCTACCGAATCCTAGGCAGAGCGCGCGGACACGACAGCTTCGAGTCGCGAGGTCCGCGCCGTCTCGGATGAATGGGTGACCTACGACATGTCCGGATATCAGCAGCGTATCCTGCGCGCCCTCGGCGCGCTCGCGATCCTATCGAGCCTCGCCATCCCGTCGCCGGGCCGAGCCGAGATGCCGATCACAGTCAAGGGCGGCGAGACCGTCACGATCGCCGGCGTCCGCAGCATTCTCATTCGCGTCCCGGCCCCCAAGGGTAGTGTCATTCTCCTGACGGGCGGCGATGGCCGGCTCGAGGTCGGCAACGGCGCGCGCTTCGGCAAGGCCGGCGACAATGTCCTGATCCGCAACCGGGACGCCTTCGCTGCGCAGGGCTACAATGTGCTGCTTGCTGATCTCGGGACGAATCTCTCGGCCGCGGTGGACCATATGGCCGCGATCAAGCGCCCGGTGATCGTGGTCGCAACCAGCATGGGCACGCAGCGTGCCGCCCAAGGACTTGTGGAGGGCGCTATGCCGGACAGGCTCGTCCTGACCTCGGGCCTCCTCAGCAGGGCGTCCGGGCCCGGCGACACCACCGTCCAGAGCATCATGGGGACGCCGAACCGGTTGCCGCGCACGCTCGCGCTGCATCATCGCGAGGATCGCTGTCGCCTGACGCTGCCCGCTGGCGTCGCCCCGTTCAAGGCCTGGGCCGGCGGACGGGTCCAGGTCGAATGGATGAGCGGCGGACAGGCCGACGAGGCCAATCCCTGCCGCTTCAGCGCGCATCACGGTTTTGCCGGGCAGGACGAGGAATTCGTCGCCCGTATCGTCAAGTTCATGATGCGCTGAATCGGCGGCAAAAGTGCCGCGCGCAATGTTGGAGCAAGCCGACGCACCGATCCCTCCCTCGGAGCCACCGTGGAGAGCGGAGCATGCGATTCGGCACTGGGCAATCTGCGGCGTTCGCCGGCCGCGCCCTGCACAGCTACCTCGATTTCGTCCAGCGAACGACGCGCTTCAAGCCGGCGATCCCGGGCGCGAGGCCCTGGGAGCGCAGCCATGAACCCTTCATCGCCCTGACCTGGCACGGCCAGCAGATGCTGAGCCTGGCGGCGCTCGACGGCGCGGCCCAGGTTGCGATCCTGACCTCGCTGCATTTCGACGGAGCGGTTGTCGCCTCGGCGGTGGAGCGGGCTGGCTTTCGCGTCATACGCGGCTCGGGCACGCAGAGCCGCCCGAAGATCAAGGCCAAGCGCGCCATCCCCGCATTCTTCGAGATGCGCGAGGCGCTGCGTGAAGGCACCAGCCTCGTCCTGACCGCCGATGTTCCGAAGATCGCCCGCGTCGCCGGCAAGGGCGCGGTCCAGCTGGCACGGGCAACGGGACGGCCGATCTACCTCTTCGCCGCCGTGACCAGCGCCCGCGTCGATCTCGACAATTGGGACAGGGCCAGCATCGCCCTGCCCTTCGGCCGCGGCTGCGTGCTCTGGTCGGAGCCGCTCTATGTCCGTCGGGCAGCCGATGAGCGCGAGATGGGCCTGATCGCGCTGGAGATTGCGAGCCAGCTCGACGAGCTCCATGCCACTGCGCATCGCCTGCTCGAACGCCGGCGCTAGGAGCGAAGCCCTGACGAACCGAAACCTGTCAGCGGCCGGGCGCCGCGCATTCGGCGGGCGAGCCGCAGATCATACCGGGCGGTCGCAGCTGCTCCGGTGCCCCCGCCGGCTCGATGACGATGCGGCTGAGATCGCCGGAGAAACGCAGGCCGAGACCGGAGGAGATCAGCACGATCCGGGCGCGCGAGGAGGCCAATATGGTGGCGTTGGCGCCGGCGAGGAAATGGGCGCTGCCGCCGAGGCTGGCATAGGTGCCGAAGACGTCCTCGCGCCGGTCCAGCCCATAGACCAGCATGATCACCCGGCCGTAATCTGCGCCGAGCCCGATCCCGACCGAGAGGGCCGACCAGGTCACCGGCGCCGGAAGCCCGTCGGAAAAGCGCAATTCGCCACTGCCATGGCGGCCACCGAGCACGAAGGAGCCGCTGAGCTCGCCACCGATGATATAGGCGTTAGGCTCGCCGAAGAGCGCGAGCGAACGCTCGATCGGGATGCTGACCGTCTTGGAAGCGGTGTCGAACACACCCTCGACCAGCTTGGAGATGTCCTGTCGCGAGGTCGTCGGCAATTGGCCGGCCCGGATCTCACCCTTCATCACACCTCCCTGTGCGAGCGCGAGGCCCGGCACGAAGGCGAGCAGCGCAGCGAGCACGAGGCCCAGGCCGGACCGTCTCGACATGACACGCCGCGCATGCATCAGGCCGGCAGCTCCGGAAGAGAGTTGAACGGCAATGGCGATACGGTCCATGCAGAGACAGGAAGAGGCGAGCGCCCGGTTCGGCAAGCCATACCCGCATCGAGGTTCCGTGACGACTCGCAACGCTGCATCGATCCTGCGCCGGGCATGGCCGACAGGCCGGCCGGCCGAGACAGCCTGGCATAGCGGCGTATGCCGGCCATGACTTCCCTGTCGCGCGCCCTCACCATCCGCCTGTCGCTGCTCGGCATCGTCCTGTTCACCGCCTTCATCGGCGCCGTCATCGCTTTCGCCCTGATCACCGAGGATCCCGGCGCCCTGCGCAACGACGTCACCTCCCAGATCATCCAGCAAAGCGTTCGTGCCCCCTCCGGCAACGCCTTGCAGGTCGAGAAGACCGCCGGCCTCGCCCGGATCGAGCGCGCCAGCCCCTCGCTCTGGTACCTGGTCTCCGACGGACGTTCCGTCGTCGAGTATGCACCGGAGTTGCGCCCCGGCCTGCCGATAGACATCCGGCTCGACGGCCCGACCATCGCCGCGCAGATGCGCGTCGGCGGCGACAATGCGCTCGCCTTCGACGTGATCGAGAAAGACGGCATCCGCGTCATCGTCGCCACGGGCGGGGGTGTGCCGGGCTGGGACCTGATCCTCGGCTATTATCTGCGGGCGATGGCCGGCTCGGCGCTGGCGATCTCGGTGGTGTTCGGCCTGCTGATCGCCGGGGCGATCGCGATGTCGGTGTCCTATATCGGCGAGCGGTTGCGCAGCGCAGCCGAAGCCGCGGCAAGGATCGACCCGAAGGCGCCGCGCGGCCTGCTGCCGACCGAGGAGACCCCGGTCGAGCTGATGCCGCTGACCACGGCCCTCAATGCCGCGCTCGACCAGATCGCCGGCAATATGGAGGTCCAGCGGCGCTTCATGAACAATGTCGCGCACGAACTACGAACTCCGCTGACCGTGATGCGCGGCCGGATCGACGCTCTGCCGAACGATCAGCTGCGGCTCGCTCTCACCACCGATGTCAGTCGCCTGACCACCATCGTCTCGTCGATGCTGCAACTCGCCCGGCTGCACAGCACCGAATTGCCCTTCGAGCCACTGCAGCTCAATCGCATCGCCCGCGCCGTGCTGGCCGATCTTGCACCGCTGATCCTGAACAACGATGCCGACATCGCATTGGAGGAGGAAGGCGAGCGCCAATCGCTGATCGAGGCCAACGAGCCGACCGTGCGGGCGGCGATCGCCAACCTCGTCGACAACGCACTGCGCCATGCGCAGGCAAAATCGACGATCCTGGTGAAGGTGATCGATGGCGTGGTGGTCGAAGTCAGCGATGACGGGATCGGCATCGCGGCCTCCGACCGCACGCAGGTGACCGAACCGTTCAACCGAATGTCGCCGAATTCGACTGGCGCCGGGCTCGGCCTGACTATCGTGCGCGACATCGTGGCCGCCCATGGCGGCACGCTCACCATCCTCGCCCGGCCGGCGGGCGGCACGACGGTGCGCCTCGCCTTCCCGCCACGGGAGGCGGACAGCTGAGGCACTACTGCGCCAGCTCGGACACCCGCAGCATGTAGCCGATGCCGCGCAGCGAGGTGATCTCGACGCCGGCGCCCGCGTCCTTGAGCTTGCGCCGCAGCCGCGAGATCTGCGCTTCGAGCGTATTGGATTCGATCAGGTCGTCGAAGCCGTAGACCGCCTCGATCAGGACATCGCGGGTGACGACGCGGCCGACGCGCTGGACCAGCGCCTCCAGGATCAGCGCCTCGCGCCGGCGCAGATCGAGCATCTCCGAACCGACGGCAGCGCTGCGGCCCTCGAGATCCAGCGAGAGATTGCCGGCCGTGATCACCAGCGAGCGCTTGGGATGGCGCCGGCGCAGGATGACGCGCAACCGCGCCAGCAGTTCCTCCGGCTCGAAGGGCTTGACGAGATAGTCGTCCGCGCCGGTGTTCAGGCCCTCGATCACGTCGGTCTTGGCATCGCGGGCGGTCAGGATCAGAAAAGCGGGCCGCATCTCGGCCGCGCTCAGCGCCTTGACGATCGAAAGGCCGTCGCCGTCGGGCAGGCGCCGGTCGACGATGGCGATGTCGAACGGGGTCGAGCGCAGGGCGGCGAGCGCCGCATCGATCGTGGTCGTGCGATCGGCGATGAGCCCCGCATTGGTGAGGAGCGAGGATAGGAAAGCCATCAATTGTGGCTCGTCCTCGACGATCAGGGCGCGCATGGGGAAGGCAGTTCTGGGTGCACGGATGGAACGTGATGCCGGAATAGGGGCGAAATATCCAGACGCATCATGCTCCATCCATGCCTGGGCGCGGCCGGCAGGCCGCAAGACGCTCCGGGCTGGTTTTCCGGCCCGGAATTCGAGGATCAGAACCGGTAGTTCAAGCCGGCCTTGACCAGGTGCTCGTTGACGCCGACGCGGGTGCGGCCATTGGCGAACTGGAAATTCTGCTTGCCGAGCGAGACGTAGTTGTATTCGAGCTTGGCGGAGAGGTTGTCGGTGATGCCGTATTCGGCGCCGGCGCCGACGACATAGCCGATCTTGCTCTTCTCCTTCGAGGCCAGCCCGTCACTCGCCTTCAAGCTGCCATAGGCGACACCGCCGAGGCCGTAGACCAGAAGGCGGTCGAAGGCGAAGCCGGCACGAGCCTTCAGCGTGCTGACATAGCGCATGTCGGCGCTGGTGCCGCCGGTGCGCTTGGCGCCCTTGCCGAAGCCGTTCATCGACATATCGGCCTCGAGACCGGTGACGAGGCCGCCCATCTGCAGGTTGTAGCCGAGCTGCCCGCCGAGCAGGACCTCGCTGCGGCTCTTCTTTGCGGTTCCCTCGAAACGGTCGAAGGCGGCGCCGGCATGAATACCGGCATAGAGGCCGTTCCAGTTATAGGCGCGCGGCTGCGAATAGACCGGCTGGTACTGCTGTACAGGCACGCGACGATCCGCCGCCATGGCCGGAGCTGCGAGCAGGGCCAGCAGGCCGACCATCGGGATGAGACGCTTCATCAAAGACTCCTTGCGGCGGCCGTGGCGGCCGCCGATGCATCAGGCCAGACAAGTGAGAGACGGGTTCACCGGCTCCTCGCGACCGCAGGTCCGAGCATCGGACCGGGTCAGCACGGCGCAGATTGCGTGCGAAGATTACGGCAACGTTGCCCGCAAAACAGGCACGCACCGGAACGTTTTCCCGGAGTCTTGCGGCGAAGTTCCGGCGGCGGGTGTGCGCGGGAAGCGCTCAGTTTCGCACGACCGGTCCCGCTTGCTGCTGCGCGCTCCGCGCGCCGTCAGCCCATTCGGCAAGCGGAGCTGTCGCCATGAACTGCTCGATTGCAAGCAAGGCGATGTCGCCGGAATGGCCGGAACGGCGCAAGCCGAGGATCAGCCGGGCAAGCCATTCGCGGTGTGGGTTCTCGAACGGCCCATAGATCGGGCCGACATGACGCCAGGCCTCGTGAAAGGCTATCCCCAGGGCAGCCAACTCTTCAGGCCCCGCATCGAATTGGCACGCAGGCATGGCGAACCTCCCGGCGTTTCACAGAAGCGGACCAGAGCCGGCCCGGCTTTGCAATCGGAAGTTGCCCCTCGATCCGAAGAATAGGCGAACGCCAGGTTAACGGCAATCGGAGAGGTCTTCGCGAGCGGCGCACGAAACCGCGAGGCCATCCAGTTCTACTCGAACTTCGTCGCAAGCCCCTTGTTCGGCTGTTCCATCGCGTCCGCCGGCAGCAATAGCTTCGCCTCGGCCGCCTCCTTCGACGTTGGGTAGAGCTGGATCAGATTGCGCAGCGCAGCGCGTGCCTGCGCATAGAGCTTTTTCTTGATGTATTGCGTCTCGATCCGATCGAATTCGCGCCTGGCCTGTTCGTTTGCGGATCCCGGATCCCACCAGCGCTGCCCCGGCTTCTGGGCGTAGAACTTGCCGGCGGGAGAAATGGTGACGGTGACCCCGCTATAGCCCCAGCCGTCCCAGCCGCCCTGCGTGTCGACGGCACCAGTGACGGGAACGTTGAAGGTCTTCGCCACGGCCCAGAGGAAGAGCAGGCCTCGCCCCTTCCGATCGCCGGTATACTCGCCTTTGCCACCGTCCAACTCCTCTTCGCTGGCGCAGCCACAGCCATGGACCTCGATCCGGGCCAGAGGTGCGAACGCCTTGCGCAATTGGGTGTATTTCGACGAGACCGAGCTGCGGTCCTCGATCCCCGGGAAATCGAACTCGCCGGCATCGCCATGCGCGAGAAGGCGCAGAATCTTGATCTTGTTCCCATTCGCCGCGGCCAGGATCTTGTCGACGATCTTCTGGGGCGAAAAGCCCTTCGGGATGCCGGTGTGCCCGGTCGGCAATGCATCAGGCCCGCCCTGCTTCAAGTTGAAGGCGTGGATCATGGTGGAGTCCTCGAGGTAGACCGCGTGGACTGCGACTTCGTTGGCCATTCGTGTCTCGACTTCGCGGCATTGCCCAGGGGCTGCCCCGCCACCCGGCGGACGGCGAACCAGGCCTGCAGCCTGATTAGCGCTCCGCAAATCGCGCCGCGTCCTTCATTCAGGGGAGCCGCCGGCATGCCCGCCTCGCTTCCGCCCGAAAACCGCCCAGATCGCGCCAAAGCAGCACTCAGCAGCCTACGCCTGTTGCAACCCCGCAACGGGCGCTTCGAAAGCTCGAAAGGTCGCGCCGATGTGAACGCGCATCGATTGAACGACAGCCTTCGCTCTGCCAGAGATTTGGGGAATTGTTGACGTTTTTCCGTCACCTTTCTCCGCGCCCGCCAACCCGCAATCCCCTTCCGAGGCCGCAATGCTCCGCTTCTTCCGTTTGGCCCTGATCGCCGGCACGGCCGTCGCGGCCATGGCGACTGCCGCCGTCGCCGAAATCGATCCGCTCACCCGCCAGCCGCTCGTCACCTATGTCGACCCTGCCAAGGCGCAGGCGACCGCGATCCCGCGCGAGGTGGTCTCGTTCAGCGGCACCTATCGCCCCGGCACGATCGTGATCAACACGAGCGAGCGCCGCCTCTATTTCGTGCTGCCCGACGGAAAGGCCGTCCGCTACGGCGTCGGCGTCGGCCGCCCGGGCTTCGACTGGGCCGGCTCGCAGACCATCACCCGCAAGGCCGAATGGCCGGGCTGGACCCCGCCCGCGCAGATGCTGAAGCGCCGTCCCGACCTGCCGCGCTTCATGCCCGGCGGCCCGGAGAACCCGCTCGGCGCCCGCGCCATGTATCTCGGCTCGACCCTCTACCGCATCCACGGCTCCAACGAGCCGGAGACGATCGGCCAGGCGGTCTCCTCCGGCTGCATCCGCATGCTGAACGAGGACGTGATCGACCTCTACGAGCGCGCCAAGGTCGGCACCCGCGTCGTCGTCGCCCGCTGAGCGAACGGACGATCAGAGATTGCGAAAGGCCGGCTTCGCGCCGGCCTTTTTCGTTTTGTGAAAGGGATCACCATGTCGCGGATGTCGAAAGCGGCCATGATCGCCGCCATCCTCATCGCGGCCGGCCCGGTTACCGCGGCCGAGCGCATGACAACCACCAACCAATCGGCCTTCGCCTGCAGCAGCTGGGCGGCGTGGCGCGAATACGGGTTGGCGTCGCTGAGCCCGCGCGGCGCACGCGCGAGCAAGCTCTGCCCGATCCGCCTTCCTTCTGGCGCGAAGGTCGTCGTCATCGACGAGGAAGCCGGCGAAGGCGCGTCCGAGATCCGCTATCGCGGCGAGACCTGGTTCGTCGACAACCAGCGGCTGGATTGAGCTGCCGAATGGCGGCCTGCCCTCACCCTCGCCTGCCCCGTTCGCGCGACAACCCCTTCGCGGCGAGATCGTCGAGATAGGCCTGGAACTTCGCCTCGCCGTTCCGGCCGAGCTCGCGCAGATAGTCCCAGCCATAGATGCCGGTGTCGTGCATGTCGTCGAAGGTCAGGCGGACGGCATAATGGCCGACCGGCTCCACTTTCAGGATCTCGACCTCGCGCTTGCCCGGCACGGTCTGCTTCTGGGTCGGGCCATGACCCTGGACCTCGGCTGAGGGGCTCTCGACCCGCAGCAATTCGGCCGGAAGCGCATGGCTCTCGCCGCTCTCGAAGGTGACGTGAAGCGTGCGGCGGTCCTTGGAGAGGCGAATCTCGCTCGGCCAATCTGACATCTTCGTGTTTCTCCAGAACGGCTTGCGACTATCAGCCCGCTTGACCGCGGGCTTGCCGCCGCCGATGCTCGCTTCCTATATCAGAGCAACGGCAGGCGCACTGCGCCGCAAGACCGCGATCGCCCGAGGATTTCAGCCGCCGTGCTGCACGACCCCATCAGGCCCTTGATGCGTGCGCCGCTGACCGACCCGTTCGGCCGCGACATCTCCTACCTGCGCATCTCGGTGACGGATCGCTGCGATTTCCGCTGCGTCTACTGCATGTCCGAGGACATGGCCTTCCTGCCGAAGCGTGATCTGCTGACGCTCGAGGAGATCGACCGCGTCGCCACCGCCTTCGTCTCGCGCGGCACGCGCAAATTGCGCATCACCGGCGGCGAGCCGCTCGTGCGGCGCGATATCATGAACCTGTTCCGCTCGCTCTCGCGCCATCTGGCCTCGGGCGCGCTCGACGAATTGACTGTGACCACAAACGGCTCGCAGCTCGCCCGCTATGCGCAGGAGCTGGCCGATTGCGGGGTGCGCCGCGTCAACGTCTCGATGGACACGCTCGACCCCGAGAAATTCCGCAAGATCACGCGCTGGGGAGACCTCTCCAAGGTTCTCGCCGGCATCGAGGCGGCCCGTGCCGCGGGCCTGCGCGTCAAGATCAATGCGGTCGCGCTCAAAGGCGTCAACGAGGACGAGATCGAGGAGCTGATGCAGTGGGCCCACGGGCTCGGCATGGACCTGACTCTGATCGAGGTGATGCCGCTCGGCGATATCGAGCCGGCCAGGCTCGACCAGTTCCTGCCGCTCTCGATGGTGCGGGCCAAGCTGATGGACCGCTACACGCTCGACGACGATCCCTACCGGACCGGCGGGCCGGCGCGCTATGTCCGGGTTCGCGAGACCGGCGGGCTCGTCGGCTTCATCACGCCGATGACGCATAATTTCTGCGAGAGCTGCAACCGCGTGCGCCTGACCTGCACCGGCACGCTCTATATGTGCCTCGGCCAGGAGGACGCCGCCGACCTGCGCGCACCGATCCGCGCCTCGAGCGACGACGCCCTGCTCTACCGGGCGATGGAAGAGGCGATCTCGCGCAAGCCCAAAGGCCACGACTTCGTCATCGACCGGCGCCAGCCGCGTGCCGCGGTCGGCCGGCATATGAGCGTGACGGGAGGCTAGCCTTACAGGCGCGTCTCGGTCCGCAATTCCCGGACGCCGCGGCCGAGCCGGCGCCGCAGCAAGGTGCGCAAGGTCGCCGTGTCGGCATAGCCGACTTCTCCCGCGATCTCGTCCAGGCTCTGCCCGATCGAGACTAGATGCCGGGCACGCTCGACGCGCATGTCCTGGAAGAAGGCGAGCGGCGACTTGCCCAGCACCGCCTCGGTGCGCCGCTGCAGGGTTCGCGCACTGACCGCGAGCGCGCTCGCCGCCGCCGGTAGCGAGAAGCCGGCGGCCAGATTGGCGCGTGCCCAGCGCTCGAAGCGCTCGATGAGAGGGTCGGCATGGGCGAGATGGTCGGGGATGATGTAGCGCGCCTGCGACGAACGCTTGTCGATCAGCATGAAGCGCGCGACGAGCGCAGCCATGTGCGGGCTTACCTGACGCACCAACCATAGCGCCAGGTCGAGATGCCCCATCATCGCCCCCGCCGTGACCAGGCGGTCGGACGGAACCAGCATGCGTGAATCGTCCAGCCTCACCTGCGGATAGCGCTGGCGGAATAATGGTGCGAGCGACCAGGTCGTCGTCGCCTCGCGCCCGTCGAGAATCCCGGCCTCCGCCAGCAGGAAGGTGCCGATGCACGCCCCTGCCATCCCCACCCCTTCCGCCTGCCAGCCGCGCAGGTGAGCGAGCCCCTTTGCGACATCAGGCCGACCGAGCGCCTCGACCAGTTGATCCGGCTGCTTAGCGTTCAAGGCCGGCACGATCACCCAGTCCGGCTTGCGCGCCGTATCCGGCAAGGCCGCACATGCGGTCAGCCCCATCGCGGTGCGCACCTGCCCGCTGACACCGACGAGCTGCACATCGAACAGGTGCCGATCGATCTCCTGCATCGCCGCCAGCTCGTTCGCGGTGGAGAAGGTGTCGAGCAGCACCGTCAGGCCGGTATCGAAGACGCCGTCGAGGGCGAGCACGGTCAAGCGCATGGCGTAAATGACCTCAAGATTGTCATTTACGACGATAGTGACCTCGCCTGCTCAGGTCTAGCGTCCGCCCATAGTCCTCGTCGGACCGCCACTCGCTCGATCAATGCAATCAGGGAACGCAGCATGAAGCTCACGCCGGAACTCTATTGCCTGACGCTGACCGCCGCCGCGACGGTCCTGATGTGGATCCCCTACATGCTTGCACGGATCATGACCCGCGGTCTCATGGCGGCGATGGCCAATCCGGACCCGTCCCTGGCACCGGACCCGGCCTGGGCCGAGCGCGCCCGGCGGGCGCATGCCAATGCCGCCGAAAACCTCGCGGTCTTCGCGCCACTCGTTCTGATCGCAGCCCTCGCCGGGATCAGCACGGCGGCGACGCTCTTCGCGGCCAAGCTCTATCTGGCGGCACGGCTGGTCCACTACGTGGTCTATGCCGCCGGTATCCCGGTCGTCCGGACGCTCGCCTTCGCGGCCGGCTTCGGCGCGACGCTCGTCTTCGCTGCTGCGCTTCTCGGCCAGGCCGGCTAGCGCGCAGCCAAAACGCCTTCCCTCGGACAATCTTACGAGACAGCGATGAACCCCACGCCCACCACCATTCTCGACACGATCGGCAACACGCCGCTGCTGGCCTTGCGCACTGTCGTTCCGGCCAATGGCGCCCGCATCCTGCTCAAGCTGGAAGCCCGGAATCCGACGGGCAGCATGAAGGACCGTATGGCGCTGGCGATGATCGAGGCGCCGGAAGCCGATGGCCGCTTGAAGCCGGGCGGCGCGGTCGTCGAATACACCGGCGGCAGCACCGGCGTCTCGCTGGCGCTGGTCTGCGCGGTGAAGGGGTATCCGCTCCACCTCGTGACCTCGGACGCCTTCTCCAAGGAGAAGCTCGACCATATGCGCCTGCTCGGCGCCAAGCTGACGATCGTGCCGAGCGAAAGCGGCAAGCAGACCGAAAAGCTGACCAAGGACATGATCGCCGAGGCGCACCGCATCGCGGGTGAACTGGGCGCCTACATCACCGCCCAGATGGAAAACACCGACCAACTGGCGGCCTATACCAGGCTCGCCGACGAGATCTGGGAGCAGACCGGCGGCCGGATCGACGCCTTCGTCCAGAGCGTCGGAACGGCGGCGGCACTGCGCGGCACTTCGGAGACGCTGCGCCAATATGACGGCAGGATCCGCTTCGTCGCGGTAGAGCCGGCGGAATCGGCCGTGCTGTCAGGCGGGCCATCCGGCGCGCACAAGATCGACGGGATCGGCGCGGGCTATGTCGTGCCGCTCTGGCATGACGGCATCGCCGACGAGATCGAGCAGGTCTCGACGGAAGAGGCCAGGGCGATGGCGTTTCGCCTGGCCGCCGAGGAAGGTCTGTTCTGCGGCACCTCGACCGGTGCCAATGTCGCGGCCGCGCTGCGGCTGGCCGAACGGCTCGGGCCGGACGCCACCATCGTCACCATCATGTGCGATACAGGCATGAAGTACCTGAAGACGTTCTCGCAGGCGCTGGACCTTTGAGCGCGCCCGCACCGCAGTCAGTCGGCCTCAGCGCCCGCGCAAGCCGCGCACGATGTTCACCGCCCGCCTGAGAGCGGTCACGGCAGCGCCGACCGCAATCAGCCAGAGCGCGATCGCCAGCACCTCGTTCTGGCCTCGCCAAAGCGGCTCCAATAGCGAAACGAGCGCTGCGGCGGTGATCGTCGCCATGCGATGCTGCTTGGCCATCGGGCCGGAGAAATCGGCCGGCAACCCGCAATTGCGGCCGAGCTCACGGGTATAGGCCGTCAGCACGGCAAAAGCCGCCGCTGCCCAGCCCAGGGCCGGAGCGCCGATCCCGTAACCGACGCCGGTCAGGATGAGGATATCGGCAATCCGGTCGGGAAACTCGTTCCAGAACGGCCCGTCGGCTGCCTGCTTGCCACCCTCGATCGCGACCATGCCGTCGAAGAGATTGCAGAGCAACCTGAGCTGGCAGAACAGCGCCGCGGCAAGCAGCAACGCGATGCGCGGCCCGGACGCCGCGGAGCCTGCGAGCCAGAAGGCGGCGCCGGCACAGGCCGCCATCGCCATGCTCGCCATCGAGATCTGGTTCGGCGTGATGCCGCTGGCGCTCAGCCGCCGCGCGATGCCCCGGGCCCAGCTTGTGTCGCGGCTCGCGAGCGGGCGTCGATCATCACTCTGCGCCATGGTTCATGGCCTTCCTGCTGCGCCACAGCGAAAGATTGTAGAGCGCCGCATAGCTGGTCGCGACGGTCAGCGGGACGGCGATCGTCCTGGCGATTTCGGGCGTGCCGCCGATCGTGTGGATGAGGGTCAGCAGGCTCGCGGAGACGAATCCTGCGATCGCTGGCGGCGCCAGCAGCGCGGCCAGGCCGCTGAACCGGCTCGCAAGATGTTCGATGCCCCGTTTCAGCAGCAGGGTGATGAGCGCGGACAGCGTGCCCTGGATCAGCCCGGCGAGAAGCGGCGCCGGAATCGGATGGGCCCGGTTGGCGAAAGCCGCCCAGCTGCCCATGGCGAGGAAGGCGAAGCCGACATGCACGATGCTGCTTCGCATCAGGCGCGCGAGCGGCGGGCTCACGTGGTCGACCAGCCATAGCGGGCGAGGTGGAAGAAGATCGGCGCGGAGAACACCACCGAATCGAGTCGGTCGAGGAAGCCGCCATGGCCCGCGATCAGATGGCCCCAATCCTTGATGCCGCGATCGCGTTTGATCGCCGACATCACCAGCCCGCCGAAGAAGCCCATAAGCACGATGACCAGCGCCAGGAACGCTGCCTGCAGCGGCGTGAACGGCGTCATCCAGGACAAGGCCGCCCCGACCGCCGTCGCGCTGAGCGCACCGCCTATGAAGCCCTCGACCGTCTTGGAGGGCGACAGCCTGGGCGCGATCTTGGTGCGGCCGAGCAGCTTGCCCCAGACATATTGCAGCACATCGCTCATCTGCACGACGATGACGAGGAAGGCGATCAGCAGGACGTTGCGCCCCTGATAGCCGGGGATGTCGAGGCTGAGCAGCGCCGGTACATGCGAGATGCAGAAGACGCAGATCATCAGCGCCCACTGCACCTCGGCGATGCGCACCAGAAAATGCTCGGTGTCGCCGCGCAGCGACGCAATGATCGGCATCAGCAGGAAAGCGTAGACGGGGATGAAGATCGAATAGAGCCCGTACCAGTCGATCCAGAGCAGATAATACTGCACCGGCAAGACAACGAAGAAGGCCGCGGCCAGCGCCCAATGATCGGCGCGGCGCGTGTCCGTCAGCGTGATGAACTCGCGCAGCGCCGCGAAGGAGCAGAAGCCGAAGAGCAGCGTCACGCCGGTCTTGCCGCCGATCAGCGCCAGGCCCATCAGCACGATCATGATCCACCAGGCGCGGATGCGGTCGTTCAGGTTCTCGACCACGGCGTTCGAGCCATCGGGCGACAGCCGGCGCTGCAGCAGATAGCCGATCGTGGACGCGACGATCAGGACGCCGAGCAAGCCAGCCAGCACAGCGAGAAGGTCGGGATGCGGCATCGTCATGGCGCGCTCGCCTTCGGCGACAGGGCGAGCAGCGCCGCCTCAGCCCTCGCCAGGAAATCCTGCTTCGTCTCGGCCTCAATGAGGGCAAAAGCGGCGCCGAAGGTGACGGTGCAGACCAGCGGCACCGGCACGAACTCGCCCTTCGGCATGACGCGGTTGAGATTGTCGATCCAGACCGGCACGAGCGCCACGTTCGGGCGGGCCTGCGCCAGATGGAAGAGCCCGCTCTTGAACGGGAGCAGCGGCGCATCCGTGGTGTTGCGCGTGCCTTCCGGGAACACGATCAGGGAGGAGCCGGCATCGAGCGCCTCCGTCATCTGGACGATCGGGTCTGCCGTTCGCGTCGCGGGGTCGCGGTCGATCAGGACGGCGTTGAAGACGTCGCGGCCGATGAAGCGCCGCAGGCCGCTCTTCAGCCAGTAGTCGCTGCCGGCGACCGGCCGGGTGGCGAAGCGCATGCGGCGCGGCAGCACGGTCCAGATCAGGACGAAATCGCCGTGGCTGGCATGGTTGGCGAAATAGATGCGCTGCTCGTCGGTCGGCGCGACGCCGTCCCAGCGCCCGCGCACCGCCGTGATGAAGCGGGCGAAGAACAGAATGAGCGCGCCAGCCAGGCCGGCTCCGATGTCGCGCATTCCCCCCACCCGATTACCAGCCTGACGATGACGTAGCGTTCATCTCGAACGCTGTCGAGATTGCGGAGGTCTGGGGCGAATTCGAAAGCTGCGAGGGCGCGCTCTGACGTGCTTATCGGCCGGCTGCCTCTTGTCCCTTCAGAACCTGACGGCGAGGTTTGCCTTGAAGGCGTGATCCTGGGCGTCCTGTGCGAGCTGGGCGGTGTAGGAGGCGCCGAGGCTGACGTTCGGACCGAGCCCAAGATCGAGCCCGGCCTCGACCAGAGCGGCATCCCGCGCGATCGGCAGGCCGGCGATGGCGAACGGGTTGCTGCCGGCAAAGGCGAGCGTCGTCTTCGGATCGACATCGCCGAAGGCGTGGCGCCAGCCGAGGCCGCCGTGCAGGGTCAGGTCCATGCCGGAGAGGCGGGTCGTCGTTGCGGCGCGCAGGCCGAGCGTGGTGTAGCCGAGGCTGGTGTCGTCGCTCGCGCCCGACAGCGCTGCAGCGCCGGTGCCGCGCTCGCTGAAGCGATCGCTGCGCAGCACGACATAGGCCAGGCCCGCGAAGGGCTCGAGCGCGACCTGGCCCAGCGCGGTCTGGCCGAGATCGATGCGATAGCCGAGCTCGCCGAAGGCCTGCGCCGTGCCGGCATCGTAATCGGCGCGCAAGGTGTCGCCGAGCCCGGCCGCGACGATGCCGCGGCGGGTCGAGAGGTCGTGCCAGGTGTAGCTCAGGCCGGTGCGCAGGCTGAGCGCGCCCCATTGGCCGCCGCCATAGAGGCCGAGATGATAGTTGTCGCTCCCGCCCGAGGAGAGCCGGCCGTTGACGTCGAACTTGCTGTGGCTGAAGCCGGCGACGACGCCGAGGCGCAAATTGTCGAAGACGGCGGCATCGGCGCCGACCAGCAGGCCGCCGGTCGAGCGAGAAAGGCTGGCGGCATTGCCGTCGCTGCGCGTGCGCCCCCAGGAGCCATAGCCCTGGCCCCAGACGGCGAAGCGCTCGGCCGAGGGCGGCTTCGGCATCGGTCCTTTCACCGCCGGCGCGAGGTCGGCGGTGAAACCATAGTTCAGCGTTGCCATCGGGGCGGCGCCGACCGCGCCGAAGGCCGTGCGCAGGCGATCGTTGACCGCGGCGCGCAGATGCCAGCTCTCGTCGACCAGCACGGTCCTGGCCGAGGCATGGATCTCGCCGGCGAGCTGGCCGAGCGCCCCGCGGGCGGCGTCAACCGTCGGCTGGTTGTAGACGCCGGTCTGGACGGCATTGCCACTCGGCAGGCTGTCGACGGCATTGCCGACCGCCTGCTCATTGCCGGTGCCGCCGACATTGCCGGCCGTGGCCGTCCGGACCACGGTGAGATAGGCGTTGGTGGCGTCGGTGCCGTTGCGCAGACTGAGGAAGGGCGTCAGCATGAGATCGGTGCTGCCATAGGTTCCGGTCAGCCCGGTCGAGGTCAGGATGGTGTAGCGCTGGCCGGCGACGAAGGCCCTGCCGGTATAGTTGATCACCTGGATCGCCGCGCCACTGGCGAGCGTCGCGGTGCCCTTCACGTCGATCCGGTCGGAGGTGACCGTGCCCGGATCGATCTCGACCTCGTAGACCGCCCCGGCATTCTGGACATAGGCGCCGTTAATGGTGAGCGTGCCGATCGAGTTGCCGGGCGTGATCCGGCTGCCCGCGGCCAGTGTCGTCGTCCCGACCGTGCCGCTACCACCCAGCCGCGCGCCTGACGCAACCGTCACGGCCGAGCCGGCGAGCGAGCCGTTCACGATCAGCGCGCCTTCGTTGACGCTGGTCGTGCCCGAGAAATCGCCGCTGCCGGCTATCGTCCAAGTGCTCGCGCCCGTCTTCTCCAGCTTGTCGAAGCCTTGGTACTGGTCCTGGGTGGTATTGCCGATGCTTCCGTCGAGCGTCCAGTTGTCGGCGCCGCCGAGGCGCAGGGTGTCGTTGAGGCCATTGATGCTGGCGCGCACATTGCCTTCGATCACCGAGCCGGCCTGCAGCTCCAGAGTGAGAGTGACCGCAAGTGCCTGGTTGGACATCGAAATTGCATTGGCCGCGCCGGCGCCGGCCCGGATCGTGCCGCTGTTCATGATCGAGATCGCCGATGGAAAAGCGCTGTTCGTGATGGCGGCAGCGCCATTGCCGCCTTCGATGACGCCGGTGCCGAGATTGTAGATTGTCGCCGGGGTAGCAGAGGCGCCGCGGGCCACGATCGCCGCATTGCCGGTGCTAGCACCGCTGAGATCAGATCCTCCTCGGATTGTGCCGTAATTGGTGATGGTCGCCGCCTTGCTGGTCGTGCTCAGGTAGACGCCCGCGCCGGTATGCCCGCCGGCAGTGCTGTTGCCGCCCTGAATGACGGCTCCGGCGTTATTGATCAGCGTCGCGCCGGTGTTGAGGATGTTGACGCCGGCAGCATTGTTCGTACCGCCAGCGCCGGTCCCGGTGCCGCCGCTGATCGTGCCATTGTTGACGAAGGTCACGACATTGATGAGCGAGACGCCGAGGCCGCCGGAAGCGCCGGCGCCGCCGGTGATCGAGCCGTTGTTGACGACCTGCCCGGTGGTGCTGCCGACCGTGGTGATGCCACTGTTGATCACAAGGCCGGAGCCGGCCCCAGCAGCGTTCCCACCAACGAGCGTGCCGTCAATTGTCAACGTGCCGCTCGAAAAACTCCCGTTGAACGTGGTGGAAGCGGCCGGCAGCCCCGTCAGAGTGAACCCTTGAGTGTCGATGGTCACCGACTTGCCGGGCGTGTTGGCGAGAGCGCCGCCGGTCACCGTGATGTCCTGGGTCAACACGATCGTCGCGCTGACATCGGAGCTGAGACTGGCCGCGGCGATTGCATCGCGCAGCTGCTGGTCGGTGCTGGCGAAATAGGTCGCGGCGAGCGCCCGCGACCCCAGCCCGCAGCTGAGCATCAGGATCATCAGGCTGGCCGTGCCAGATAGCTTCCCAGCCACGAAACCCTTCAAGCCCGCGCGCATACCAAGCCCCTCCATAGCCAGCGCCGCTTAAATCGATTCGAGCGGCGTACAACCAGGACTAGAACCGGCTCGCTAAGGGAATGTTAAGACCTGAGGCAGCCACCGCATCGGGGGGCTGCGTTCGGTGCAGAGGTTAACGGCGCGGGCCAGGGCGGCAGCCAGGACAGCGCGCCCTGTCCCGGACACGCACCCTCCCCCTGCTTTCGTCGCATCTTGCCGGAACCGACTTGTGTACTAGTATACCGGCAAGGCCGCAGCAAAGCAGGCCAGCACAGGGAGGTACCATGACCAATCCGACACGGCGCGGCGTGATTGCCGGCGCTTCCAGCCTCGCCGCCCTCTCCGCCGGCGGAGCTTTCGCCCAGAGCGCGCCAGCAAGCCCGGTGATGCTCAACATCATCGACGTCGCCGGCAATCTGCAGCTCACCCAGGCTGCTATCGAGAAGTTCGCCAAGGACAATCCGAAGCTGATCTCGCGCCTGAATTTCTCGCGCGCGCCCTCGCCGGAGCTGCCGGCCAAGCTCAAGGCGCAGCAGGACGCCAACCGCGTCGACATCGACATGGTGCTCACGGGACCGGGCGCGATGTCGGACGGCATCCAGCAGGGCCTGTGGATCGACGTCTGGAAGTCGCATACGGCGAGCCTGCCGAAGGCCGAGGACATCTATCACGAGCAGGCGCTGATGATGCAGCGCAATTTCGGCCAGAACGAAGGCGTCGCCGTCGTCTATTCGCCGTCCGGGCCGCTGTTCGAATACATGGCCGACAAGGTCAAGACCGTGCCGAAGACGGCCGAGGAGTTCCTCGCTTATGTGAAGGCCAACCCTAACCGCTTCACCTATGCCCGCCCGCTCAATTCCGGTCCCGGCTGGACCTTCCTGCAGGGCATGCCCTACATCCTCGGCGACAGCGATCCGAGCGATCCGATGAACGGCTGGGCCAAGACCTGGGCCTATCTCAAGGAGCTCGGAACAGCGATCGACTACTATCCGACCGGCACCGCCGCGACGATGAAGGAGTTGGGCGACGGCACGCGCGACTGCATCGTCTCGACGCTGGGCTGGGACATCAATCCGCGTGCGCTCGGCATCGTGCCGAAGGAAGCCAAGGTCTTCACCATCGCCAATACGCATTGGATTCCCGACACGCAGTTCATGTGCATCCCGAAGGGCGTGGCTGCGGAGAAGATTCCGGTGATCCTGGCGCTGATGTCGCATCTGCTGAAGCCGGAATCGCAGGCGGCGACCTATGACAAGGGCTATTTCTATCCCGGCCCGGCGATCAAGGGAGTGACCCTGGCGATGGCGCCGAAGGAGAGCCAGGACGTGCTGAAGGAGTTCGGCCGGCCCGAATATGACGGGCTGATCGCCAGCCTGCCGACCCGTCCGCCACTGACGCCCGAACGCCTGGTCGCCGCCTTCCGGCGCTGGGACCAGGAGATCGGTGTCGGCCACGCGCCGAAGTAAAATGCGCTTCGCAGCTATCGGTCTCGACCACCGCCATATCTACCATATGGTCGGTGGCCTGCTGGAGGCCGGCGCGGATTGCGCCGGCTTCGACCCTGCGACCAGTGATCCGCGCGTGCTCGCCGGCTTCCGTGAGCGCTTCCCACAGTTGCGGGAGGCGCGAGCAGAGAAACTGCTCGACGATCCCTCGGTCGACCTCGTCATCTGCGCGGGCATCCCCTCGGAGCGGGCCGCCCTCGCAGTCAAGGCGATGCGGGCTGGCAAGGACGTGATGGTCGACAAGCCGGGCGTCACCAGCTTCGAGCAGCTTGCCGAGATCGAGAAGGTCGTCGCGGAGACGGGCCGCATCTTCTCGGTCTGCTTCTCCGAGCGCTTCATCGTCCCGGCCACGATCGTCGCCGGCAAGCTGATCGCGGATGGCGCGATCGGGCGGGTGGTGCAGACGGTCGGCCTCGGGCCACACCGGCTCAACCGAGCGATCCGGCCGGACTGGTTCTTCGACAAGCGCTATTTCGGCGGCATCCTCACCGACATCGCCTCGCACCAGATCGATCAGTTCCTGCATTTCACCGGCTCGCCCGATGCTGAGATCGCGGCCTCCGGCACCGGCCATTTCGGCCTCGCCGACCTGCCCGATTTCGAGGATTTCGGCGAGATCCTGCTGCGCAGCGACCGGGCGAACGGCTTTATCCGCGTCGACTGGTTCACCGCCGACGGCCTGCCGACCTGGGGCGACGGGCGGCTGACCATCCTCGGCACGGAAGGCACGATCGAGCTGAGAAAATATGTCGACATCGCCGGCCGGCCCGGCACCGACCATCTCTTCCTCGTCGACCGGGCCGGCACCCGCCATATCGACGCCAGCAGCGAGCCATTGACCTATTTCCGCGCGCTGATCGCCGACATCGCCGACCGCAGCGAGACCGCGGCAACACAGCGGCACATGTTCACGGTCTGCCGGCTCGCTCTGCATGCGCAGGACCGGGCCGTGCGCCTGCCGATCAGAGGGACCGAGGCAAAGTGACACGCAAGCTCGGCATCGCCGTCATCGGGCTCGGGCCGGCCGCCCTGCCCCATTCGCGCAGCCTCGTCGATCTGGCCGGCAGGGTCGCTGTCCGGCACGTCGTCAGCCGCTCGCAGGAGCGCCTCGACGCCTATCGCGCCCAGTTCCCCTTCCCCGGCACGACCGACATCGACGCCGTGCTGGCCGACGAGGCCGTCGAGGCGGTGATCGTGCTGACGCCGCCCGCCAGCCATCGCGATGTCGGCGCGCGCTGCCTTGCTGCCGGCAAGCACGTGCTGGTCGAGAAGCCGCTGGAGCTGACGGTGGCGCGCGGCGAAGAACTGGTCGCCGCGGCACGCCGGACCGGCAAGGCCTTCGGCGTCGTGCTGCAGCACCGCTTCCGGCCGGCGAGCCTGCGACTCAAGGCGGCGCTCGATGGCGGCGAGCTCGGCAGCGTCGAAGCAGGCCTGTTGCAGGTGCCGTGGTGGCGGCCGCAGAGCTATTACGACGAGCCCGGCCGCGGCACGATGGCGCGCGATGGCGGCGGCGTCCTGCTGACGCAAGCGATCCACTCCTTCGACCTGTTCCGCTCGCTGGTCGGCGTGTCCAGGGTGGTCGCAGCGCAGGTGCGCACCACCTCGCTCCATCGGATGGAGACCGAAGACTATGTCGGCGCCCTGCTGGAGGCCGGCAATGGCGCCCCAGTGACGCTGGTGACCACCACCGCCGCTCATCCTGGCCATCCCGAGCGCATCGAGATCATCGGCAGCAAGGGCCATGCGGCATTGGTCGGCGGGCGTTTGCAGCTCTCCTTCCTCGACGGTCGATCCGAGGTGGTCGAAGCCGAGGGCAATACCGGCAGCGGCGCCAACATCATGGACTTCCCGCATGACGCGCATCGCGCCGTGATCGCCGATTTCCTCGATGCGATCGAGGCCGGGCGCGATCCAGTGGTGACTGGGGAGGAGGCCCTGACCTCACAGCGCTGGATCGACGCGATCCTGGCGGCGGGGCGGCATCAGGACTGAAGCGCGATCCCAGCGGCTTTCAGCCCGGCCCAGACCCGCATTCGCAGTTCCTGCGGCACCGAAGCGACCAACCGGCTGAAACTGTCGAGCGAGAGCGACGGCTCGATCCCGCGCGCTTCGGCGACGCTAGCCTTCGCCTCGTCGATGCGATCCAGCGCGACAAGCGCCGCGGCCAAGGCGAGCCGCGACCAGATTTCACGCCGATGCAGCTGGGTCGCTCGGCGCGCATCGGCTTCAGCCTGCGCATAGTCGGCCATGCCATAGTGGCAGAAGGAGCTCAATGTCAGCATCATGCTGGCAAGCGGGTCCTTCGGGCTGAGCCGCAGCGCGATCGCGATGCTGGCCAGCGCCTGCGCCGGCCTTGCGGCATAAATCTGCGCCTGTGCCAAACCGAAATGCGCCTGGGCAAAACTCGGATTGAGATCGACCGCCAAAGCGAGGTGATGCAAAGCGCGGTCGAGATCGCCCGAGAGGGTCAGCAGGCGGCCAATCGCGAAATGAGCGAAGGCACTGTCGCTATCGAGCAAGATCGCCTGCTCGGCATGCACCAGCCCCGCAGCGATGGCCGGCTTCGGATCGGCAACGAAATACCAGATCGCCTTGACGAAGGCAGCATAGGCCAGGCCGGCATGAGGAAGCGCAAAGTCGGGCACTCGCTCGAGCGCCCGCTCGAACAGTTGTTCGCCGGCCAAGACGTCGTCGCGCGTGAAGCGGTACACATGCCACAGGCCGCGGTGGAACAGCTCCCAGGCGTCGAGCTCGCGAGGCAGCTTGCGTGCGGCGCGTTCGCGCTCGTCATGCCGGACCTCGGCATCGACGCTGGCGACGATGCTCGCCACGATCTCGTCCTGGACGGTGAAGATGTCGGCGATGGCCCGATCATAGCGTTGCGCCCAGATGCAGCGGTTGCCGAGAGCGTCGATCAACTGCACCGTCACGCGCAATCGCGCATCGGCGCGACGCAAGCTGCCCGTCAGGGCATAACGAACCGACAATTCCGTTGCCGCGGCCGAGGCCGTTTCCGGCCGCCCCGAGAACAGCGCGCTCGACTGGCGGGCGATCACCATGAACTCCCGCCGTCGCGAGAGCTCGGTGACGATGTCTTCCGAAAACCCCTCGGCGATGAAATCCTCCTCCCGATCACCACCGAGATTGGCGAAAGGCAGCACCGCGACCGGGAAGCGGCCATCAACGACACCTGTGACTGCCGGCAGCGGCGTGGCCGGCCGGCCTACAGCACCCCGTACGATGTTGCTCGGCTGCAGCAGGGCGGCTGTCTCGTCCGAAACCGCGACGCCGAGCTCGCGCGCCAGCACCTCACGACAGCTCTGCAACTGCGCGCTCGCCCGCGAGTGCTCGCCCGCCGCCAGATAACTGCGGATGAGCAGGCGCTGGCTGTGTTCGCGCAGCGGGTCGCGTGCGACGAGCCGCTGCGCCAGATCGATCGCAGCCGGGAAGCGGCCGGCCTGCTCATGCGCAGCGATGGCGCGCTGGGCCGCGCCCGCGGCGAGGCCGCCACAGCGCGTGCGCTCGAAGGAGAGCCATTCCGCAAAGCCTTCCGATGGCGGCACGACGCCCTCGAGTAGCTCCGCCCGCAGGGCCAATTGCAGGAACGCGTCGTCAACGACCGCCTCGCCGGCGGCCGCGGCCGCGAGGCGGTCGATGTCGGCATGGATACGGGCCGGCTCGATCTCCACCATGTCGCGCTCGCCCCGGACGGCATCGGGCCCGAGCACGGTGCGGAGGGCGGCAAGCGCATTGCGCAGGCTGCCGCGGGCCTGTGCGTCCTGGCGGTCGCTCCAGAGCAGGGCGGCGAGCTTGTCGCGTGAATGGGCCTGCCCTGCCGGGAGAGAAAGATAGGCCAGCAACATCTCGGCCTTGCGTGTCGGCAGCACCAGCACCGGGCCATCAGCGCCGCGCAACTCGAAGCCGCCGAGCAATCCGAGCTCGACCGCTGTTGAGTTCCCGCACAACCCGACCATCGGGCTCTTCATCGCCGCGCCCTGCTCCCGGGGAGTTCTCGACGATTTATCGCAAGTTTCACGCCGCTTCCACGCCCGTCTGACGCCTCCCGCCTAAGCCATGGCGGACGCCGCCCGGCACACCACCGGAACGAGCGCCCCCTCGGAGAACTCAGATGCGCATTCACGGAAACCAACTGCTCTCCCAGATTCACGGCCCATTCCAGTATCCGCACGCCGACGAGAGCTGCGTTGGCTCGCGCTGGCCGGCGGCGCTCGCCAGGCTGACCAACGTGCTGGCGGATTGGCGGGAGCGCTGCGCCAGGCGCAGGCGGATCCGACGGGCGAGCTTCGAACTTGCCCGCTTCGACGATCGCATGCTCGCCGATATCGGCCTCACCCGCCTCGACATCGAGGCCGCCGTCGGCGGCGTGCCGCTGCGCGAACGCAAGCTGCCGGTCGAGCTGCATCAGGGCTGAGTCGGCCCGTTTCATTTCCCTCACCGAAAGAGATGACCATGATCGTCACCGATATCCGCGGCCATGCCCTGTCCGGCGCCAGCCAGGACACCGCCCTCGCCTATTCCGACGCCGTCCGCCTGTTCTCGATCTTCGCAGGCGATCCTGTTTCAGCCGCCGACCGGATGATCGAGGTGCAGCCCGGCTTCGTCATGGCGCATGCGCTGAAGGCCTGGCTCTATCTGCTCGGCACTGCTCCGGCCGCGATCCCGGTCGCGCGCGCGGCGATCGAGGCCGGCGAAGCCCTGCCAGCGACCGCCCAGGAACGCGGCCATCTGGCGGCGCTCGCGCATCTCGCGGCCGGCCGCTGGCACGAGGCCTCGCGCGTGATCGAGGACGTCGCGATCGAGCACCCGCACGATCTGCTGGCGCTGATCGCCGGGCACCAGCTCGACTACTTCACCGGCAATGGCCGGCTGCTGAAGGACAGGATCGCCCGCGCCCTGCCGAATTGGTCGGCGGACATGCCGGGCCGGCATGCGCTCCTGGCGATGCATGCCTTCGGCCTGGAGGAGAACGGCCTCTACGACCAGGCCGAGCGCCAGGGCCGAGCCGCGCTGGCGATCGAGGCGAGCGACGGCTGGGCGCGCCATGCCGTCGCACATGTGCTCGAGATGCAGGGACGCCATGACGAAGGTATCGCCTTCATGCGCGAGGACCTGCCAAGCTGGACGACGGACAGCTTCCTGGCCGTGCACAACTGGTGGCATCTGGCGCTCTATCATCTCGAACTCGGACAGATCGACGAGGTGCTTGCCCTCGTCGATGGACCGATCATGGGCGTCGCCGTGCCGCAGATCATGGATCTGATCGACGCTTCGGCCATGCTCTGGCGACTGCATCTGCGCGGCATCGATGTCGGGCCGCGCTGGCACAGGCTGACCGAGCGCTATCAGGCGGGCTGGAGCGCCGGCGGCTACGCCTTCACCGATTTCCACGCGGTGATGGCCTTCGTCGGAGCCGGCCGGCGCGACCTGATCGAACAGACGATCGAGGCTCAGGGGATCGCGCTGCTGTCAGCCGGTGACAATGCCGACTTCACCCGCGAGGTCGGCTATCCGCTGGTGCGGGCGCTGAAAGCCTTCGGCGAAGGGCGCTATGCCGAGACGGTGCGCCTGATCCGGCCGATCCGCAGTCTCGCCATCCGCTTCGGCGGCAGCAACGCGCAGCGTGACATCGTCGACCTGACGCTGATCGAGGCGGCCTTCCGCTCGGGCGAGCACTCGCTTGCCAGAGCGCTGGCGGCCGAGCGTGTCGCGGCGAAGCATGACAGCCCGCTCGCCAAGCTGTTTGCTCGCCGTGCCGGTTTCACCGGTTGCGCCGGAAAAAACTGCGCCTGTCCACAGTGCACGGCCAGCGCTGCCGCCTGACCGCCAGCGTGAGGCGCGGCCAATGGAGCCGCGCCTCACGCCATGCGATAGGCCAGGCGCACACCGCCCCAATGGCGGCCAGCGACGCGCAGCGGCGCATCGACCTCGCGCATCAACTGGATGCCGGCGCTGCCCATGTCGCGCTGATAGGACTGGATGATGAAGGGCCGCGCCGAGCGCGCCGCCGTGATGCCGGCGCGATCGTCGAAGATGCGGCGGTCGCGGCTATAGGCGGGATCCCAATCCGGATCGCCCGGCCGCTGCGGCTGCGAATATTCGGGGTGATGCACGGGGACATAGCCGTTGCGATCGATCGGCAAGGTGAAGACGAGGCGCGGATCGCTCGCCTTGGCCTGCTCCATCACCGAAGGCAGGATCGCCCGCAGCACCGGCAGCGCCCGGTTGACGAACTGGCGCGGATTGGAATTCGGCACCGGCACGTAGTCGGTGTCGAACAGGTCTTCCTCGCCGAGACGGCCGGTGCGCAGCGCCGCTTCGAGCAGCGCTGCAACCCGATGGGCGAACTCCTGCGCCTGCTCGATCAGCGGGCGATAGCCTTCCTCGATCTCTCCAAGTCGCCGATGCAGCGCCGCATGCGCTTCCTCGTCGCCGCGCTCGAAGGCAATGTGCAGGCCGAAATCGCTGCGCGCCATCACCCGGCAGGGCAGCGGCGGCAGGCCCTCGATCACGACCGTGCCGCGCGCCCGCGCTCTCAGCTCGGTATCGACAACCGACAGCAAGGCGCCGCCGAAGCCGAGATCGATGGTTTGACCGGCGACGACGCGCCCGCCGAATTCGAGCCTGACCGGGCACTCAGCCGGGAAGCGGTCGTGCTGGCGCCGGTCGGCGAAGACAGTATGGCGCAGCGTCGGCACGAAGCGCTCCAGCAGCCCTTCCGCCTGGCGGGCGCCCTCGGCGAGTGCCCGCCTGGCGTCGATGTTCTCTTGCGCGGCGGCGAGCGCAACGCGGTCGACCTCGGTAACGCGGCCCCGCACCGTCTCGATGAAGCGGGCGGTCGCCTCGGCACTGCGCGACAGTTCGGCGGCGGCCGCCGCCTGCTCCTGCGAAGCCTCGCCGACGGTCGCCATCACCGGATTGACCTCGCCGACGAGGCGGAAGGCGTCGGTGACCACAGCTGCTGAACCCTGCGCCGTCTGGTTCAGTCGGTCGACCTGATTGCGGATGTGATCGACCGCATCACGGACGCCGAGGGAGAGCGACTTCACCTCCTGTGCGACGACGCCGAAGCCCTTGCCGGCCTCGCCGGCGCGGGCCGCCTCGATCGTGGCGTTCAGGGCGAGCAGATTGGTCTGGCGGGCGATCTCGGCGATGGCGTCGACGATCGAGCGGATCTCGCTTGTCGCGGCAGCGAGCCCGTTGATCATCGCCGTCGCCTCGGCGGCACGCTCGGCGGCATTATCGAGCATGTCACGTGCACCGGACATGGCGGCCCCGACCCGCTCAGCCGCTTCCGACACCTGCAAGGTCGCCGTCGCCAGCGCCGACGAGTTCTCGCTCGCCTGCAGAGCCGCCTCGCGCAGTTCGGCCATGCCACCACGAATCTCGCGGGAGCGGACTTCGGAACGCTCGGAACAATGCTCGGCCTGGTCGAGGCCGTCATTGAGACGGCGCATCGCGGCGACGACATCGCTCTCCAGCTCATTGATCGCCTCGCTGATCGAGGTCTCGGGCGGAGCTGGCTGCTGCGGCTGCGTCTCGACGACGACTTGCGGCACAGCCGGCGCGGCAGCGGGGCCGGCGCGGCCCAACAGGCGCCAGACGGAGCGAGCAAGCATAGGCATTCCCGGGGCGAGACAGGATGCTCAACCATGCGCCGACAGGGTTAACAAAAGCCTGAGACAGCCACGGCAAGGCGCAATTTCCCAGGCGACCTGGCCATCACCCCTGCCCACGACGCAGATGCGTCCGCCTACCGGGCGGGATGGACCGTCATCGCCCGCCCGCCTAGATTGCAGGCCGTTTCGACCGGCGGCGAAGCCGGCACCTTCAGGAATCGTCGATGAGCTCATCGCATTACGACGTGATCGTCGCCGGCGTCGGAGCGATGGGTTCGGCCGCCTGCTGGCACCTGGCCAAGCGCGGACTCAAGGTGCTCGGGCTCGAGCGCTTCGACCTTGGCCATACGATGGGCTCCTCGCATGGGCTGACGCGGATCATCCGCCTCGCCTATTTCGAGGGCTCGCATTACGTGCCGATCGTCAAGCGAGCCCATCAGCTCTGGGCTGAGACCGGCGAAGCGGCCGGGCTGAAACTGCTGCACGTCACCGGCTCGCTCGATCTTGCACCCGAAGGGCTCGGCCCGGTCGAATCCTCGCTGCAATCCTGCCTCGACCACGATCTCGAGCACGAAGTGCTCGGCCGTGACGAGATCATGCGCCGCTTCCCCGCCTTCCACCTACCCGAAGGCCATCTCGGCCTCTGGCAGCCGGGCGGCGGCTTCGTCGCCTCGGAGAAGGCGATCTACGCTCATGTCGGGCTGGCACAGTCGAAGGGCGCCGATATCCGCACCGGCGAACCAATGCTCGACTGGCAGCCGACCGCCGATGGCGGCGTCACCGTCCGGACCGAACGAACAACCTATTCGGCCGGGCGCCTGGTGATCACTTCCGGCGGCTGGATCACCGACGCGGTGCCGCAGCTTGCACGCTCGATGACGACGGTACGCCAGGCGATCGGCTGGTTCACCACGCGTCGCCCCGAGCTGTTCCGCGAGGACGCCTTCCCCGTCTTCCTGCTCAGCGCCGAGGAAGGCACATTCTACGGCTTTCCGCTCTACGAGCACCCCGGCTTCAAGCTCGGCGGCCCGCATTTCGCGCGCGAGCCGATGGATCCGCGCCAGCCGGACCGGACGCCGAGCCCGAACCAGGTCCGGCTGATCCGCGAATGCCTGGCGCGTTACCTCCCCGATGCCAATGGCGATCCGCTGACGGTGAAGGGCTGTGTCTACACCGTCTCGCCCGATGAGGACTTCGTCATCGATGCCGTGCCCGGCGTGCCGCAGGCGGTGTTCGCCTCGGCCTGCTCCGGCCACGGCTTCAAATTTGCCAGCGCGATCGGCGAAATCCTCGCCGACCTCGCCACGACCGGCCGCTCCGCCTTCGACCTCTCGCCCTTCTCCCTCTCCCGCTTCGACGCCTGAACCGTCGATCCGCCGCGACGGCTTGCCGTTTGGCGGAAACCGCCGAGCGGACAGCACGCGAAGCCTGACAGGACCCGCCTTGGCCACCGCCGCCCAGAACCGCCGCGGAATCATCGCCATGATGGCGGCGATGACGCTCTTCTGCTGTAACGACGCCTTGATGAAGCTCGCCCGCGAGGTCTTCCCGGCCGGCCAGGCGCTGGCGCTGCGCACCATCTTCGCCATGGCGGCCAGCCTTGCCCTGGTCGTGTTCATGAGCGACTGGCGCAAGTTGCCGCTTGGGCTGAGGCCGGTGGTCCTGGCACGCGCAGGTTTCGAAGCACTGTGCGCACTGACCTTCATCTGGGCATTGGGTTTGCTGCCGCTCGCCAACATCACGGCGATCGTGATGGCCTCACCCTTGCTCATCGTCTTGCTGGCGGTGCTGCTGCGGATCGAATCTGTCGGCTGGCGACGGGCCCTGGCGCTGACGGTCGGCTTCATTGGCGTGCTGATCGTGATGCGCCCAAGCGCGGACGGCTTCAGTGCAGCCGCGCTGGTCGCGCTCGCCGGCGCCGGCTTCGTGGCGATCCGCGATCTGACGACCCGTTTCATCAGCAGCGACGTGCCATCGACCGTCGTATCCCTGACCGCAACGGTGGTCGTCGGGCTACTGGGCGTCGGCATGAGCGCGCTCGAAACCTGGCAGTCACCCTGGCGGATCGAGCTCGCCTATCTCGCAGGCGCTGCGCTTCTGGTCACAGCCGGCAGCTTCAGCATCATCAGCGCCTTCCGCAACACTGATGTCGGCGTCGTCGCGGGCTATCGCTACTCCGTCGTCCCGATCGCCGTGCTGATCGGCTGGCTGGTCTGGGGCGAGACGCCCGATGGCATCGCCTACGCCGGGATCGCCCTGATCGTCGGCAGCGGCCTCTACACCCTGCACCGACAGCGCG
Source organism: Allobosea sp. NPDC003192 (assembly GCF_050275675.1). Lineage (NCBI taxonomy): Bacteria > Pseudomonadati > Pseudomonadota > Alphaproteobacteria > Hyphomicrobiales > Alloboseaceae > Allobosea > Allobosea sp. NPDC003192. Next base: position 13,437 of record NZ_JBNNPK010000022.1, on the reverse strand, counting down.
CCCGCCCCGATTCGCAGCTGAAGCCCCAGGGCGACAAACCGCTATGACAGCGAAGCCGACCCTCACCGTCCTCGTCGCGATCTCGACTCTGCAGCCGATCGCGCTCAACATGCTGGCGCCGGCGACCCCTGCACTCGCCCGCAATTTCGCCACCAGCTATGCGACGATCCAGCTGACGCTGACCCTGTTCCTGGTCGCGGTCGCTCTGACACAGCTGATCGTCGGGCCACTATCCGACCGCTACGGACGTCGTCCCTGCGTGATCGCCGGCACCGCCGTGTTCATGGGAGGCTCCGTGCTCGGAGCCCTTGCGGACAGCGCGGGGACCCTGCTGTTCGCGCGCGTGCTCGAAGGCGCCGGTTCCGGCACGACCTTCGCACTGGCACGCGCCATCATCCGCGATACGGCGGGCCGCGATCAGGCGGCACGGCAGATCGCGACCGTGACCATGGTCATGGTGGTGGCACCGATGATCACGCCCTATCTCGGCGGTCATATCGAGACCAATCTCGGCTGGCGCATGATCTTCTGGTCGATGGCCGCCACCGCCGCGATCGTACTGATCCTGGTCGGCCTGCGCCTGCCCGAGACGGCGCCCAATGTCGGGGTGCGGGCCTCGCTCACCGGCATCTTCCGGGCCTTTCCGGAACTGGCGCGCGACCGCAGCTTCCTCCGGAACGTCGTCGCCCTGGCGATGACCTCGGCCGCCTTCTTCGCCTTCATCGCCGCGGCGCCCTTCATCGTGGTCGAGACCATGGGGCGCGGCTCCGACACTTACGGTGCCTATTTCATCCTCAATGCCTTCGGCTACATGGTGGGCAATTTCGCGATGTCCCGATTGGTGCTCAGGCACGGCACGGCAAAGATGGCCTGGATCGGCCTCCTCATCTCCTTCGCGGCCACGAGCGTCGCCTTCGCGATCTCGCTGACGCCCTGGTGGACGCCGCTGACCCTGTTCCTGCCCCTAGCCATCAATGCGATTGGCAACGGGCTGACCCTACCGGGCGCGACCGCCGCAGCCCTTTCGGCACGGCCCGAGCTCGCCGGTTCGGCCGCCGGATTGGCCGGCGCGATCCAGCTCGGCTCGGGAGCACTCGCAGCCGCGCTGATCAGCTCGCTGGTGGCGCATTGGCCGCCGGCGCTGATGGCGATGATGTGGCTGATGCTGGTCGTCGCCTTGCTCGCATTGCGCAGCGAGCCGCGTAGGCGAAAGGACTGATCCACAGCGCCTTGCACCGCGCAATGTTGTGCGGCATGTAGCATTCGTATAACCGCCCTTCGCAAACCGCATGATGCGGCCGGAAATCCACGAGGTCAGGGAGGACTGAGGTGGACGCACCCCTCGCTTTGAGCCGCGCGATCGACACGCTCAATCTCAAGATCGGCCGATCGGTCGCCTGGCTGATCCTCGTCGCCGTCATCGTCTCCGCCGTCAACGCGATCATCCGCAAGGTGTTCAACGTCTCGTCGAACGCCTGGCTCGAATTGCAATGGGTGCTGTTCGGCGCGGTGTTCCTGCTCTGCGCCTCCTGGACGCTGCAGGTGAAGGAGCACATCCGCATCGACATCGTGAACAACCTGCTGCCCAAGCGCGTGCAGCAATGGATCGACCTGATCGGCCATCTCCTGTTCCTGCTGCCGTTCTGCGCGCTGATGGTCTACCACTCCGGCCCGTTCTTCATCCGCTCCTACCAGGTCAACGAGCAGTCGCTCTCGGCCGGCGGCCTGCCGCAATGGCCGGCCAAGGGCCTCGTGATCATCGGCTTCTTCCTGCTGCTGCTGCAGGGCATCTCCGAGGTGATCAAGCAGATCGCGATCATGCGCGGAAAGCTCGACGACGACGCCCATGGTGGCGGCCATGCCGCGGCCGCCGAAGCCGAAGCCCAACGCCTGATCGACCAGGCCAAGGCCGAAGGCCTCGCCTCGTGAGCAAAGCTGCAGCTTCCCGGACCCGTTCGATGATCCTTGCCCGCTCCTCTCGCGCCGCAACAGTGCTGCTTGCGCTTACCGTCGCCGCTTTCTTCAGCCTGCATACCGGCGACGCTCACGCCGCCGGGATCGGTGACTTCCTGCGCACCAACATGGCGCCGGTGATGTTCGCCGCGCTCGTGATCTTCCTGCTGCTCGGCTACCCGGTCGCCTTCGCGCTCGCCGCCAACGGCCTGTTCTTCGCGGTAGTCGGCATCGAGCTCGGCATGTTCCAGGAGAACTTCCTGCAGGCACTGCCGGAACGCATTTACGGCACGATGAACAACGACGTGCTGCTGGCGATCCCGTTCTTCACCTTCATGGGCCTCGTACTGGAGCGCTCGGGCATGGCGGAGGACCTGCTCGATACGATCGGCCAGCTCTTCGGACCGATCCGCGGCGGCCTCGCCTATGCGGTGATCTTCGTCGGCGCGCTGCTCGCCGCCACCACCGGCGTCGTCGCCGCCTCGGTCATCTCGATGGGCCTGATCTCGCTGCCGATCATGCTGCGCTACGGCTACGACCGGCGCCTCGCCTCGGGCGTGATCGCGGCATCGGGCACGCTGGCGCAGATCATCCCGCCCTCGCTCGTCCTGATCGTGCTCGCCGACCAGCTCGGCCGCTCGGTCGGCGACATGTACGAGGGCGCCTTCATCCCGGGCCTCGTCCTCTCCGCGCTCTATGCCAGCTATGTCTTCCTGATCACTATCGTCAAACCAGAGCGCGCACCCGGCCTGCCGCCAGAGGCTCAGACGCTGCGCGACGCCGACGGCAAGACCCGCCGCTTCTCGCTGCTGGTGGTGACGATCATCGCCTTCGCCATCGCCATCGGCTACATGAAATACTTCACCAAGGTCGGCGGTGGCGCGGACTTCGTCATCCTGACCATGTCGGTGGCAGTGGCGGTCTCCTTCGTCATCGCCCTGGTCAACAAGTTCCTGGGACTCAACCTGCTCTCGCGCATGACCGAGCAGGTCATCTTCGTGATGGTGCCGCCGCTGGCGCTGATCTTCCTGGTGCTCGGCACGATCTTCATCGGCGTCGCCACGCCGACCGAAGGCGGCGCCATGGGTGCAGCCGGCGCGATCCTGCTCGCCATCGGCAAGAAGCGCATGACCTTCGACCTGCTCCGGCAGGCGACGGAATCGACCGCCAAGCTCTCGGCCTTCGTGCTGTTCATCCTGGTCGGCGCGCGCGTGTTCTCGCTGACGTTCTATGGCGTCAACGGCCATGTCTGGGTCGAGCACCTGCTGACCTCGCTACCTGGCGGCCAGGCGGGCTTCCTGATCGTCGTCAACGTGATGGTGTTCCTGCTCGCCTTCTTCCTCGACTTCTTCGAGCTCGCCTTCATCATCGTGCCGCTGCTCGGCCCGGCGGCGGACAAGCTCGGGATCGACCTGATCTGGTTCGGCGTCATCCTCGGCGTGAACATGCAGACCTCGTTCATGCACCCGCCCTTCGGCTTCGCCCTGTTCTTCCTGCGCTCGGTCGCGCCGAAAAACCCCTACAAGGACAAGATCACCGGCAAGATGATGGAGCCGGTGACGACCGGGCAGATCTACTGGGGCGCGGTGCCCTTCGTGGTGATCCAGTGCATCATGGTCGCGCTCGTCGTGCTCTTCCCGCAGATGGTGATGCACTACAAGAACTCGGGCGTGCAGCTCGACCAGCAGCAGATCAACAAGCAGCTCGACAGCATCAGCATTCCAGGGCTCGGCGGCTCCGGCGGCGGACTGCCGGGGCTCGATCTCAACGCCCCGCCGACGCTGAACCTGCAATAGGCGGCAGGCCAGAACGACGAAGCCCCGGATCAACGATCCGGGGCTTTCGTTTTAGAGAGCTGTCGAAGGCGCTCAGCTCACCAGCGCTGCCAGCCGTTGTTGAGGTTGTTGTCGATCCGGCCGCGACCGCTGACGACGGCGCGGAGCTCGCCAACGGAGGTCTGGCTGCGGGCCTCGCCGTAGACCATAGCATCGGCGGCGGAGCCATAACCGCGGCGGCTGGAGGTCTTGCCGAACTCGACGCGAACACCGCCGCCGACGCGGACGCAGGCCGAGGAGCCCTCGACGCGGACGAAGCCCGGCCCGTATTCCGGACAGGGTCGCGCCGCCTGTGCCGGCACCGGCCGTGCGGCTGCCGGCTTCGTCTTGAGCGGACCGCGGCCGGGAAGCGGCTCGCCAATCGACTGGGCGGCCGCAAGCGTCGGCAGGGCCAGGGTCGCGAGGATAACGGCGATTGGCAGCTTCATGAGTGCCCCGATTTGCGATGATCGGCAGGATAGCGCTTCGAACAAGGCCGGGCTAGGGCAGCCGCGGCTCAGCCGGCCCTGGCGCTTTCGGCCAGGATCGGCGCCGTCTCGATCTCGCCGACACCGGGCACCGCGCTCAACCTGTCCACCAGTTGCGACAAGGCTGGTGCGTCGTCGGTCTCGACGATCAGCATGGCATCGACGGGGCCGGCCAGCGAATAGCAGGCGACGATCTCCGGCCAGTTCCTGAAGCGATCGAGCACGCTCGCACAGGGGCGCGTGCGGATGCGCAGCGATAGCATCGCGCGGGTCGTCGGCGCCTTCGGCCGGTCGGCGAGCCTGACAGTGTAGCCGAGAATGACGCCATCGCGCTCGAGCTTCACCATGCGCTCCTGGATCGCGGTGCGCGAGAGCCCGGCATCGCGCGCCAGCGCCGTGAAGGAGGCGCGTGCATCGGCCTGGAGCAGTGCCAGCAGCTTCCGGTCGATGGCGTCGAGATCACCGTCGTTTCGCAAGCAAGAACCCTCCAGAAACTGCCGATCGCAGGCGCCGGCGGCGTCTTGCCTATGGCATGGGCGGCGCCGCCGGTGAAGATTCCAGGCCTCTTCCACCATGGAGAACGAGAATGAGGACGATCAAGCCGCAGGACTTCACCGGCAGCCGCGCCTGGGAAGCGCTCGACATCGAGCGCATCGACGACGCCACCATCCGGCTGCACTGGACCGACCAGCCCTACAAATGGCACGTCAACGATGGGCCCGAGGTCTTCGTCGTCCTCGACGGCGAGGTCGACATGCATACCCGTGCGCAAGGCGTCGAGAGCGTGCAGCGACTGGTCCGCGGCGACATCTTCCATGCACAGGACGGCGACGCCCATGTCGCCCATCCGGTCGGCGCCGCGCGCGTGCTGGTGATCGAGCGCGCCGGCAGCATCTGAAACGAAAAATCCCCGGCCTTACAGCCGGGGATTTCAAGAAGTTGGCCGGCGAACCGGCATTCGCCCTCTTCTCAGAGCAGGTTGCCCGCGCGGGCGCGGATCAGGAAGTTGTCGTAGGTGTATTCGGCGATCTGGAACCAGAGATATTCATCACCCCGGAAGGCGGACATCGCGTCATAGACCTTCTTGAAGTCGGGATTCTTGGCGCTGGTCTCAGCATAGACCTCCTTGGACGACTTGAGACAGGCCTCGAGAATCTCCTGCGAGAACGGCCGCAACTGGGCGCCGCCGCCGACCAGGCGCTTGAGCGCCGCTGGGTTGCGGGCGTCGTACTTCGCCTGCATGTCGATATTGGCGAGGCCAGCGGCCGTGGTCAGGATCGACTTGTAGATCTTCGGCAGGGCGTCCCACTTCGCGGTGTTGAGGAAGAAGTGCAGCGAGGCGCCGCCTTCCCACCAGCCGGGATAGTAGTAATACGGCGCGACCTTGTTGAAGCCGAGCTTCTCGTCGTCGGCCGGCCCGACCCATTCGGCCGCGTCGATCGTGCCCTTCTCCAGCGCCGGGTAGATGTCGCCGCCGCCAATCTGCTGCGGTACGACGCCGAGCTTGCTGACCACCTGGCCGGCGAAGCCGCCGATGCGCATCTTCAGGCCCTGCAGGTCGGCGACCGTCTTGATTTCCTTGCGGAACCAGCCGCCCATCTGGCAGCCGGTGTTGCCGCCCGGCAGCGCGTAGATGTTGTGCTTCTTGTAGAACTCGTTGAGCAGGTCCATGCCGCCGCCATGGTAGAACCAGGCGTTCTGCTGGCGGGCATTGAGGCCGAACGGCACCGCGGTGCCGAAGGCGAAGGTCGGATCCTTGCCGACATAATAATAGGAGGCGGTGTGGCACATCTCGACCGTGCCGTTGGTCACCGCGTCAGCAGCCTGCAGCGCCGGAACGATCTCGCCGGCCGCGAAGACCTGGATCTGGAACTTGCCGTCGGTCGCTTCGGAAACCGCCTTCGACAGCACCTCCGAGGCGCCATAGATCGTGTCCAGCGATTTCGGGAAGGACGAGGTGACGCGCCATTTCACCTCAGGCATGGACTGCGCAATCGCCGGGGCGGCAATGACGCTAGCGGCACCGCCGGCACCGGCGACCTTCAGGAATTGACGACGCTTCATCGTGAGGAGCTCCTCCCAGAGCATGCGAGGCGCGCCGGTCTTTCCGGTTCGCGCGCAAGAGCGTCAGAAGAGGCGATATGTGGCGCGAGTGCAAGCGTGAGACATGGCCCCCATGCGATTTCCGCATAGGTATTTGGTCTAACCCATCTTGGTATTGGCGCACCGCGCCACCCAACAAAAAAAGCCCGGCCAAGCGGCCGGGCTTCTAGGCGTCGCCGTACTGGCAACTGTTACTTGCCGCGGTTGCGGACCTGGAAGATGTCGAAGGTCAGCTCCGCCACCTGCCACCAGAGGTACTGGTCGCCGCGGAAAGCGGTCATCGCGTCGATCGCCTTCTTGAAGTCAGCGTTCTTGGCCGAGATCTCGGCATAGAGCTCGTTCGAGGCCTTGAGCGAGGCTTCCATCACGTCCTGCGGGAACGGGCGCAGCTGCGTGCCGGCGCCGACGAGGCGCTTCAGCGCCGCCGGGTTCTGCACGTCGTACTTCGCCGCCATCTGGGTATTGGCATAGGTGCAGGCGGCGGTCAGCGCGGCCTGATAGGCCTTCGGCAGCGCGTTCCACTTCTCCAGGTTGACGAAGGCGTGGACGCAGGGGCCACCCTCCCAGAAGCCCGGATAGTAGTAGTACGGCGCGACCTTGGCGAAGCCGAGCTTCTCGTCGTCATAGGGGCCGACCCACTCGGCGCCGTCGATCGTGCCCTTCTCCAGCGCCGGGTAGATGTCGCCGCCGCCGATCTGCTGCGGCACGAGGCCGAGCTTCTGCAGGACCGAGCCGGCGATGCCGCCGATGCGCATCTTCAGGCCGTTGATGTCGGCGACGCTCTTGATCTCCTTGCGGAACCAGCCGCCCATCTGGGCGCCGGTGTTGCCGCAGGGCAGACCGTAGATGTTGAACTTCTTGTAGAATTCGTTGAACAGCTCGTTACCGCCACCCTGGAACAGCCAGGCGTTCTGCTGGCGGGCGTTGAGGCCGAACGGCACCGAGGCCGCAACCGCAAAGGTCGGATCCTTGCCGACATAGTAATACGAGACGGTGTGGCACATCTCGACGGTGTTGTTGCTGACCGCGTCGGCCGCCTGCAGGGCCGGTACGATCTCGCCGGCGGCGAAGACCTGGATCTGGAACTTGCCGTCGGTCAGCTCGGAGACCATCTTCGCCATGACCTCGGCGCCGCCATAGATCGTATCGAGCGATTTCGGGAAGCTCGACGCCAGACGCCACTTCACTTCGGGATTGGACTGCGCGACCGCAGGCATGGCGACAGCGGATGCGGCCGCGCCGGCTGTGGCGACCTGCAGGAACTGACGACGCTTCATATGGGACATCTCCTCGTTTCGACGTTTATCGCCGCGTCCATGCAGCAATAGCACTGGCACGGGCGATGTTTGTAGGACGACCTTGGTGTGATGCAGCGATGATCGAAGGCGGTGTTCCGGGTTGACCCACGGTTAGTCGGCTCGCCTCGAATTTATACTTGCACAGGATTTGCGCAGCACTCCCCCTAATCGTGAACGGATTGTCAACCGACACGGAGCGCTCGACAATTGCACCTAGAGCATGGCATGACTGCATGAAACGCCGATGGACCTTTTTTCGTCCCCGGTCAACCTCGGCGCGCAGGCCGTTTCGCCCGCTTCGAAATGCCATCGCTAAGGCGGGTTCCCCTTTTGCGGAACATGCCGACAATACGGGGCTTCGGCGAACGAGATCCGATGACCAGCGCTGCCGCCCCGATCTGGCTCTATGATGGCGTCTGCGTCCTCTGCTCCGGCGGCGTGCGCTATACGCTGCGGCATGAGCGGGGCCACGATATCCGCTTCGTCGCGATCCAGTCGCGCGAGGGCCGAGCGCTGGCGCAGGCGCACGGCATCGACCCGGACGAGCCGGACAGCTTCCTCTTCATCGAGAACGGCCGGGCGCTGGCGAAATCCGATGGCGTGCTGGCGCTGACCTGCCGTCTGAACGGGCCGGCGCGCCTGCTCCTGCTCGGACGGGTGCTGCCGAAGCGCTGGCGCGACTGGCTCTACGACCGCATCGCCCGCAACCGCTACCGGCTCTTCGGCCAGAAAGCGTCCTGCGAAATGCCTGATCCGGCGACGCGCCATCGCTTCACCCTGCCGGAGAGCCCATGAAACGCGTCGTGCTGATCGGCGCGACCGGCGTCTTCGGCCGGCGGCTGGCGCGCCATCTCTCGCGCATGGACGGCCTCGATCTGGTGCTGACCTCGCGCAGCGCCGACAAGGCCCTGGCCTTGGCCCGCGAGCTGGCGGCAAAGGCAAGCGCGCCGATCAGCGGCGTCGCGCTCGACCGCGACAAGGGCCTCGTGGCTGCCCTCGCCGCATTGCAGCCCTGGCTGGTGATCGACGCCTCCGGGCCGTTCCAGCAGCAAGGCTACGAGGTGCCGACCGCGGCGCTGCTGCTCGGCGCCCATGCGGTCGATCTCGCCGATGCGCGCGGCTATATCACCGGCTACGGACCGCAACTCGATGCGCTGGCGAAGGAACGTGGCCTCGTCGCGCTCGCAGGTGCCAGTTCGACGCCGGCGCTCTCGGCCGCCGCAGCGCGGGAACTGAGCGAAGGCTGGGAGCGCCTCGACAGCATCGACATCGCGATCACGCCTGGGGGGCGCAGCGAAGTCGGCCCCTCGGTCATCGCCGCGATCCTGAGCTATGCCGGCACGCCGGTGCCGATCTGGCGCGAAGGCGAGTTGCAGGCGATCCCCGCCTGGGGCGTCGGCGAAGTCATCGACATGCCGGGCCTCGGCCCACGCCGGGTCGCTCCGGTGGAAACCGTCGATGCCGAGACACTCGGCCCCGGTCTCTCCGTGCGTTCCCGCGTCAGCTTCTCCGCCGGACTCGAAGCCGGCGTCGAGCAATGGGGCCTGGCGTTGCTCGCCTGGTTGCGACGCCGGGGCTCGGTCGCCGATCTCGCGCCACTCGTGCCCTACCTCGTGAAAGCCCGGAAGGTCACCCGCCTCTGGACCTCCGATCGCGGCGGCATGCGCGTCGCCATTTCCGGCATCGACGCAAAGGGGCGGCCACGCCGCGCCTATTGGTCGCTGCTGGCAGAGAACGATGATGGCCCTCAGGTGCCGACGCTGGCGGCCGCCGCGGCTGTGCGCGCGCTGCTCGCGGATGTGATCGCCCCCGGCGCGCGCTCGGCCGCAGAGGTGCTCGACCTCGCCATGATCGAGACCGAGATGACGCCCTACGCGATCAGCACCAGCCAGGACGAGCGCAGCGTCGGCCCTGCCCTGTTCGAGACGGTGCTCGGCGCGCAGGCTGTGGCGATGATGCCGGCGGCTATCCGGGCCTTCCACGCCAACGATGCCGAGACAGTCTGGCACGGGCGCGCCGAGGTCACCCGTGGAGAGGGGCGAGCGATCGAACTGTTCTGTCGCTGTTTCGGCCTGCCCGCTGCAGGAAGCGAATTACCGGTGACGGTCAGCGTCACCAGAGGCGATTCGTTCGACGACGCCGCCGAAATCTGGACCCGCAACTTCGCCGGCCAGCGCTTCCACTCTCGCCTGAGCCTCGATCGGACAGGCGAACTGCGCGAGGCTTTCGGTCCGTTCTCCTTCACGCTCGCTGCGGCGGGGGACCGCGAGCGCCTTGCGCTGCCGATCGCCGCCTGGCGCGTCTTCGGCCTGCCCTTGCCGCGCGTTCTCATGCCGTCAGCCGAGGCGTATGAGACGGTTGACGCGGACGGCTGCTTCCGTTTCGACGTGAAGCTCACTTTGCCCTTCTTCGGCCTGCTCGCCCATTATCGCGGCTGGCTCAAACCTCGGGGATCAAGCGATGGACCAGGATAAACTCGCGAAACTCAGGGCGCGCTATGCCGGGGCGAGCGGCGCTGACATCCATGATCCGCGCTTTGCCAAGGTCGCCGCCGGGCAGTTCCAGGGCGACCGGCGCAAATGGCCGTTCTCCGACGTCGCGACCTTCATCAACGCGCCCTATCGGCCGGACGCCCTGAGCAGGCCCGATCTCGGCGGGCTCGACGTCGCGATCATCGGCCTGCCGATGGATCTCGGCGTCACCAACCGCGCCGGCACCCGCCTCGGCCCGCGTGCTGTCCGCGCCGTCGAGCGCATGGGGCCGATGGACCATGTCAACGGCACTGCCCCGTTCAACCTGATCAAGGCGGCCGATATCGGCGACGTGCCGTTCCGCTCGCGCTACTCGCTGGAGAGCTGCCACGAGGACATCGAGGCGACCTTCAAGCAGATCGTGAAGGCCGGGGTCTCGACGCTCGGCGTCGGCGGCGACCATTCGATCACCTATCCGATCCTGAAGGCCGTCAGCGAGAAGCGCCCGGTCGGCATGGTCCATATCGACGCCCATTGCGATACATCCGGCCCCTATGAGGGCTCGAAGTTCCATCATGGCGGGCCGTTCCGGCAGGCGGTGCTCGACGGCGTGCTCGATCCCGAGCGCGTGATCCAGATCGGCATCCGCGGCGGCGCCGAATATCTCTGGGAGTTCTCCTACGAGTCCGGCATGACCGTGATCCATGCCGACGAAGTCGACCGCATGGGGCTCGACGCGGTCATCGCCAAGGCGCTCGCCGTGATCGGCGACGGGCCGACTTACGTCTCCTTCGACGTCGATTCGCTCGACCCGGCCTTCGCGCCCGGCACCGGCACGCCCGAGGTCGGCGGCCTGACGCCGCGCGAGGCACTCGCCATCCTGCGCGGCCTGAAGGGGCAGAACATCGTCGCAGCAGACGTGGTCGAGGTCGCCCCGCAATACGATGCGACCAGCAACACGGCGCAATGCGCGGCGCAGGTGCTGTTCCTCGAGCTCTGCCTGATCGCCGAGGCGCGGGCCGCCGGCAAGGGCAGGCTGTGAAGCGCAAGGCGCTCCAGCTCGACGCGATCGATCGCCAGATCATCGCGATCCTGCGGACGGAGGGCCGGATCACCAATCAGGCCCTGTCCGAACGGGTCGGGCTCTCGGCCCGGCCCTGCCTGGAGCGGATGCGCCGGCTCGAAGCCTCCGGGCTGATCGCCGGCTATGGCGCAAGGCTGTCGCCCGAGCTCGCCGGCCACGCCATCATCGCCTTCGCGCAGATCTCGCTGCGTGATCACTCGGTCGGCCGACGCGAACGGGTCGAGAAGGTGCTGCGCGCCTGCCCCGATGTCGTCGAGCTATTGGTGATCAGCGGCGAGGCCGATTACCTCGCCCGCATCGTCGCGCCCTCGCTCGCCGCCTATGAGGAACTGACCGGAGCGTGGCTCGCCGACAATCAGCTCGGCATCGCCCGGATCGCGACCACCTTCGCGCTGAAGGCGCTGAAGGATTTCGAGGGCTACCCGCTGCTGGAGGAGTAGCGCAAAGCCATGCGAAAACCGCATGGCGATCTTCCTCGCGCTGAGTTGAGCCAAGAAATTCTTGCGATTCACGCATGACCTGAGCATATGCTGCAGTGCAATGCGCGGTGTCGCGCGGCGCCATAAAACAATCCATCTCCGGATATCGTCATGAGCCTCTCGAGCACGGGAGATGCGTTCGCGCGCCCTGCCCGCTCCACTGCCGCGCCGCGTGTCGGCCTCGTCCTGCTCGCGCTGGCGATGGGCGGCTTCGCCATCGGCACGGCCGAGTTCGCGGTGATGAGCCTCTTGCCCTATTTCTCGGCGGGCCTGGGGATCGACGAACCGACGGCCGGGCATGTGATCAGCGTCTACGCGGCCGGTGTCGTCGTCGGCGCCCCGATCATCGCGGTGCTGGCGACGAAGCTCTCGCGCCGTACGCTGCTGATCGCGTTGATGGCGGCCTTCGCTCTCGGCAACGGTCTCTCGGCGCTCGCCCCGAGCTATGGCTGGATGCTGCTGTTCCGCTTCCTCAGTGGTTTGCCGCACGGCGCTTATTTCGGCGTCGCGGCGCTGGTCGCAGCCTCGCTGGTGCCGGCGAACAGGCGCGCACTCGCCGTCGCCCGGGTGATGCTCGGGCTGACGATCGCGACGATCCTCGGCGTGCCGCTGGCGAACTGGCTCGGCCAGGTGCTCGGCTGGCGCTGGGGTTTCGGCGTCGTCGCGGCGCTCGCGCTGACCACGGTGATCCTGATTTCGCTGTTCGCACCCAAGGACAAGCCGCAGCCTGGCGCCAGCGCGCTTCGCGAGCTCGGTGCGCTGCGCCATCGCCAGGTCTGGCTGACGCTCGCCATCGGCGCGGTCGGCTTCGGCGGACTGTTTGCGGTCTACACCTATATCGCCTCGACGCTGATCGAGGTGACGCAGGTCGCACCGGCGATGGTGCCGGTCGTGCTGGCGATCTTCGGCCTCGGCCTGACCTTCGGGACTTTGGCCGCCGCCTGGCTGGCGGACCGGATGCCGATGGCCTCGATCGCGATCATCCTGATCTGGACCGCCGGCTCTCTGGCTCTCTACCCCTTTGCAGCCGGCAATATCTGGGCGATCTCGGTGGTCGCCTTCATGATCGGTTGTGGTGGCGGGCTCGGCACGCCCTTGCAGACGCGGCTGATGGATGTCGCGCAAGACGCCCAGACGTTGGCCGCGGCGCTGAACCATAGCGCCTTCAACACCGCCAACGCGCTGGGCCCCTGGCTCGGCGGCATGGCGATCGCTGCCGGTTATGGCTGGACCTCGACCGGCTGGGTCGGCGCCGGCCTCGCGCTCGCGGGCCTCGCGATCTGGCTGGTGACGGTGTGGGACGCAAAGAGCCGCAACATGGTAGCAACTGGCGCCAGCGCCTGATCTCAGCGCGGCGTCGGCGCCGCGATCAACCTCATCGCCGCCGGGATCGAGGCCTGCCCGGCTTCGAGCTGGTCGGTCAGCACGTAGAACCAGTTGAAGCCGATATAGAGCGCGAGCCTGGCCTCGATCTCATCGGCCGGGATGTCGCCACGCGCAGCCGCAGCGGCGAAGAGGCCGCGCACGTCCTGCAACCGCTCGGGCAGGAATTTCTCGCGCAGCGCTGCGAGCGCGTGGGGATCGCTCTGGGCCTCCGCCAGGAGTGCCCGGAAGGTGCGCCCCGAGGGCGTACCGCACCAGAACCCCCAGAGCGCGCTCGTGTGATCGATGAGATCCTGGGCAAGGTCTCCGCTCGGCACGGCACGGATGCCTGCCTTCTCGGCCGCGTAGACCTCCATCAGCAGAT
>NZ_JBNNPK010000021.1:0-123354 GCF_050275675.1 Allobosea sp. NPDC003192 | reverse complement strand
AAGGGGGAGGGGTTCGCGCGCTCGGCAATTCCTAACAACCCGTAACCTCACCCTATCGCCGAGTGATTCAGAAGAATCCGGCAACTTAAACGTTCTTTAAGCGAACCCCCGCAATTCTGCCGTCGATCGGTCCATCGGGGCCGGTCTGCCAGGGGCTGGGAGGTCCTGCATGATCGGCCGCCGTCATCTGCCGGCGCATGAAGCTCGGCTCGCGCTGCCGCCTGACCATGGCGCCGCGCCGACGAGCCGCTGTCGCTCAGCATCGCATTCAGATCCATTCCGCGGCTGACCCTCGTCAGCCGCCTGCCCCGTTGTCCGCGTCCGATCCCGGCCAGCGCCGCGCTGCCGGGGATGCCTTCAGGAGTACCGCGTCAATGTCGAAGACTGAGAAGCCTGCGCGCCAGAAGGGCTCGCGCATCGGGATCGCCGCGCGGATCTATGCCGCGCTCGGCGTCCTGACGGTGTTGACGATCGCGGCCTCGCTGGTCGCCTGGCTCTCCTATGGCCGCGTCGGCAGCACGGTTGCCGAGATGGTCGAGCGCAAGATGCCGGTGGTCGAGCTGGCGCTCGAACTCTCCCAGGCGGCAACGGCCTCGACCGCGCTGGCGCCGCGCTTCATGGAAGTGCAGACCGTGCGCGAGCGCGCAGCCCTGACCGGCGAGTTCGACAAGGTCGAGGCCCGCCAGTTCGACCTCGTCCGCAAGATCGGCGAGCAGGGCAATGTCGACAACAAGAAGGCGCAGGCCGCGCTCGACAACCTCTCCCGCCAGATCAACGACCTCAACGACCTGACCGGCGAGCGCCTGCGCAACAACGCAGAGGCCGCCGCCGTGCTGGAGAAGCTCGGCACCGCCTATGACGCCTTCGTCAAGGCCGCCAGCGGCGAGGCCGAGCAGGCCAAGTTCGCGGTGACCTTTGGCCTCGACGATCTCGGCGTGCTCTCGGGTGAGGCGCTGACCGGCGCGGTCAAGACGCTGATGGATCGCGACTTCGCCATCTTCGACCTGGCCCGCACGCTGCAGGCCAATGTCAACGAGATGGTCGGTGTGCTGCGCGAGATCGCGCAGATCAGCGACAAGGAGAAGCTCGGCCTCGCCCGCGAACGCTTCAACGGCATCGCCTACCGGCTGCGGACCCTGCTGGCCGATGCCGAGAAGATCACTTCCAACAAGGCGCGAGCCAAGACGGTCGAGGACCTGATCGCTGTCGGTGAGGGCAGCGACGGGCTGGTCGACATCCGCAACCGCGACATCACTACCCGCGAGGCGATCACGCGTGGCCTCAAGGAGGTCGACCAGGCGGCCGCTCGGCTGCGCGGCGAGGTCGACGGCCTGGTCAAGGGTGCGCGCGGCGAGGCTCAGGCCGCTGCCGGCTCGACACAGGAGCTGATCGAGACCAGCAAGCTCTGGCTCGGCATGATAGGCCTCGGCTCGCTCGTCGTCGCGCTGGCGCTGTCGCTGTTCTATGTCCGGCGCCAGATCGTCGGCCGCCTCAACAAGCTCTGGGCCGCGACCAGGGCGATCGCCGACGGGCAGCTCGAGACCGCCGTCGACACGAAAGGCAATGACGAGATCGCCGACATTTCGAAGAGCGTGCTGCTCTTCCGCGACAACGCGGTGGCGCTGCGCGCCGCCGAACTCGCAAAGGTCGAGGACGAGGAGCGGGCCCAGGAGCAGCGCCGGCAGATGATGGCGGAGCTCGGGGAAGCCTTCGGCGTGGTCGTTGCCGCGGCGGCGCAGGGCGATTTCAGCCGGCGCGTCGATGCCAATTTCGCCGATGCCGAGCTCAACGCGCTGGCAGGCTCGGTCAACGAGCTGCTGGGAACCGTCCAGACCGGCCTGTCCGAGACCTGCGAGGTCCTCGGCCAGCTTTCGGACGGTCGCCTGGTCGCCCGCGTAGAGGGCCGCTACCAGGGTGCCTTCGCCGAGCTCAAGAACGGCACGAACAGCCTCGCCGGCGAGTTCGAGAGCACGCTGGCGCGCCTCTCCGAGACCGTCTCGGCCGTGCGCAGCGCGACCAGCGAGATCCTCGACGGCGTCACCGACCTCGCCGAGCGCACCAGCGAGGAGAGCAACGCCGTCTCCGTGGCCACCAACCAGCTCGGCGCCTTCGCGACCAATGTCCAGAAGACCGCCAAGGACGCCGCCGACGCCGTCGGCATGGCCCAGAGCGCCGAGGAGCGCGCCCAGCAGGGCGAGCAGGTCGTCGCCTCGGCGCTGGAAGCGATGCAGCGCATCCGCACCTCCTCCAGCAAGATCTCGGAAGTGATCTCGATGATCGACGAGATCGCCTTCCAGACCAATCTGCTGGCTCTCAATGCGGCGGTCGAAGCGGCCCGCGCCGGCGATGCCGGCAAGGGTTTCGCCGTCGTCGCATCCGAGGTGCGCAGCCTCGCCAAGCGCTCGGCCGACGCCTCGAACGACGTCAAGAAACTGGTCGAGGCCGCCCATGGCGACGTCAAGGTCGGCGTCGGCCTCGTCGAGCAGAGCTCGGCCGTGTTCGGCAGCATCCTGACCTCGGTCAACGATCTCTCGGCGCTGATGAACGGCATCTCGCAGACGGCCCGCGGCCAGGCGAGCGACGTCTCGACGATCAACAAGGAGATCGACGGGATCGGCACCATGGCGCACCAGAACGCCGCGCTGGTCGAGGAGACAAATGCCGCGCTCGCCCTGACCGACGAGCAGACCCGCTCGCTCAAGGAACACATCGCCCGCTTCAGCTTCCGCGAGGGCGGGGCGGAGCACGATCACGAGCAGGCACGGGCAGCCTGACGGCTCGCACGCGATCCATCAGCCGACGTCATGACGCCCTCCGCCGCAAGGCGGGGGGCGTTGCGTTTGGAGTGGCTTGCGGGAGCGCAGAGCGGCCTATATTTTAGAATGATTCTAAAGGAGGTCGCGATGCTATCCCGGTTCCTGCCCGCCGGCCTGAGTGGCCGGCGCCGCTTCGACAGCCTGAACGAGCGCGAGATCCTGGCGCTGGCGATCGCCTCGGAAGAGGAGGATGGCCGCATCTACGCCGTCTATGCCGAAAAGCTGCGCAAGGATTATCCGGCCTCGGCGGCAGTGTTCGACGACATGGCGGGCGAAGAGGACGGGCATCGCCGCCGTCTGATCGACGACTATCGCCGCCGCTTCGGCGAGGTGGTGGTGCCGATCCGGCGCGAGCATGTCGCCGACTTCTACCAGCGCAGGCCGGTCTGGCTGGTCGAGACGCTCGGGCTCGATCGCATCCGCGAGGAGGCCGCGGCGATGGAGCGCCAGGCGCGCGATTTCTACGTCGCCGCCGCCGGGCGCAGCACGGATGCGCAGACGCGCAGCCTGCTCGGCGATCTGGCGCGGGCGGAAGCCGGGCATGAGAGCAAGGCGGAGGAACTCGCCGAGGATCATCTCGCGGGCGAGGTCGGTTCGACGGAAGACGCCACCGCGCACCGGCAGTTCCTGCTGACCTGGGTCCAGCCGGGCCTCGCCGGCCTGATGGACGGCTCGGTCTCGACGTTGGCTCCGATCTTCGCCACCGCCTTCGCGACGCAGAATCCGTGGACGACCTTCCTGGTCGGGCTCTCGGCCTCGATCGGCGCCGGCATCTCGATGGGCTTCACCGAGGCGGCGCATGACGATGGCAAGCTGTCCGGCCGCGGCTCGCCCCTGAAGCGCGGGCTGGCCTCCGGCGTGATGACCGCGCTTGGCGGCCTCGGCCATGCCTTGCCCTATCTGATCCCGTCCTTCTGGACGGCGACTGCGATCGCGCTCGTGGTTGTCTTCATCGAGCTCTGGGCGATCGTCTGGATCCAGAACCGCTACATGGAAACGCCTTTCGCCCGCGCCACCTTCCAGGTCGTGCTCGGCGGCGCGCTGGTGCTGGCGGCGGGCATCCTGATCGGAGGGGCGTGAGGGCGTTGCCGCCCGGCGCGGCGAATGCTAGGCCTGCCGCGGGCCGGTAGCTCAATGGTTAGAGCTCGCTGCTCATAACAGCGCCGGTGCCGGTTCGAGTCCGGCCCGGCCCACCATTCCGTTTCAGATCAATGCCTTAGCCAGAGGATTGTGCCGGTGGGACATTCTGGTGGGGCATTCTTGTGTTCAATCCGGCCTATTTGCAGCGTTCCAAAAGCGGCATCCTGTATCTCCGCTGGCCGATTCCCCGGCGGCTTCATCCGGCGAACAAGCCGAGCACGCTGAGAATGTCCAGATGAAGTTCTTCGAGGCTAACCCGGCTCGCACCAGCCAAAGGATGGGATTTCGGGAGTACCGCGGTCAGGCGCTCGTCGCGCAAATAAAATGAGCGAGGCGCTCCATGTCCAATATTATTCGCGATGAAAGCTATATCTACTTTTCGCTGTTGAACCAAGGATCGACTTGCATTCGTGGTGGTCTCAACCATTTTGACTGATACGTCGTGATGGTTTGCGCGGAACCGCTCGAACAGGTCACCCAACAAGTTGAACGGCACGCTGACTCCGACCGTCAGCTCACCGTGCTCCCCGCGCTGCAATGCCTCCGCACGCTGCAGCGCCAGCTTCAGGTGGTCGAGCCCCAGGCTCGCCTCTTCTAGGAAACGGTGGCCGGCTAATGTGGGCCTTATGCCGGAGTGATCCCGTTCGAACAGCTTCAGTCCGACGCTGTGCTCAAGGCTTCGAACTCCTCGGCTGACTGTCGATTGCCGGACGTTCAGTGCCGCAGCCGCCCGACGAAAACTCTCATGCTCAGCTGAGGCCAGCGCGTACCGGAACAGCGAAATATCAGGGACACGGTCAGGCACTTCTCGTCTCCCAATGTCGTTGGTTCCAGAGTGCCTCGAATTTCAGGTAGAACGCTATCCCCGATAAGAAGTATCTAATCCAGTGGAGCCGCGTATATAAAAAAATCGAACTCGCTAGTAAACCAGACGGCGCTGCAGCCGTTTGGTTTATAAGCTAATTACTCGCCGGACGGGATGTATTCTTTGGATTAATAATCAGAAATAAACATCTAGCCTAGAGTCGTATTTAAATTGGCACGGATGATAATCTAGATATTTCTCTTCCGGAGAGTGCCGTTAATCTTTCATCATTTTCAATATTGCCTTGGAGATATCGGTTTTTGCGTCATTGAGAGCTTCTGGAACCTCAAAGTGATTCTTTCCTGCGAGTTCAACGCGTTGCGCGAGGCGACCCATGCCTGCGAGCGCTGTTGCGAATTCAGCGGAGTGGCGCCGGAATTCCGGACTCTCCTTTTCACCAATCACGACGATGACGTTGCTGTCGATCCGGTTCAGATGGCGCATCGGGCTGAGTGCCGCGATCTCAGCGGGCGACAGTTTGACATAGGAGCTGCGTGCCGAAAGCAGCACAGGGTACAGCTCGTACATGCCGCTCATCACGACTCCGCCCTTGATAATATCCGCTTGAGCCCCGAGGGCGTGCCAATCGGTTGTCAACAAGACCGCGGCAAGATGTCCGCCCGATGAATGGCCGGAGATGAAGATTTTGTCCGGGTCGCCGCCGAAATTGGCGATGTTCTTTCCAATCCAGATCAAAGCACGTCGGCACTGATCGGCCATGTCCGGTAAGCGCACGACAGGCAGATTGTCGAAATTCAGCGCGACGTACAGGCAGCCATTCTGAACGAAGGTCGGAGCCGGCGCGGAGACGTCCTCGCGTGTCAATGCACGCCAGGCCCCGCCGTGAATGAAGACCATGACCGGCAGGCCCTTGGCTCCCTCTGGAGCGAAGATGTCGAGTGTCTCGGCCTGACCATTGCCGTATCGCTCCGTGCGGGGAGGAAAGCGCTTACGGACCGAGGCACTATCAGTTGTGTAGCGCGCTATGACTTCCGATGCGTTTGACGCCCAGACACGCTGGTCGTAGGCCTTGTCGAGCGCGTCTTGGGTATAGTCTAGGAATGCGAAGGACTGTGCCCGCGCGGTTGCCGCCGAGGCAATAAGGCCAAGCATCGAAAAAGAGAATGCGCGACGATCCATGTAGTCCTCCCTGTCATTGTGGAATGCGTTCGTCATCGAGATGTGATTGCGGTGCTGAGCGCGGCTTATCCGGCTTCAGGCTCAAGGCGCAGAACCGTCGATGCCATCTTGATCTCATCGGCGTCGAACAGCTTGGCTTCGATGAACTGGGCGGTCCGCCGGTAATGCGCGGCAAGCAGTTCCTGGGCTTTTGGCGTGTCGCGGCCTAGCGTCGCGTCCATGATGTGCCGATGCTCGAGGGTCACGTCACGGACCGCAGCCGGCACCTTCCCGGCCAGCGTTGGCAGCCGATAGCGCTGTGTCTCGACGTAGAGCTGATCGGCCAAGCTCAGCAGGCGATGCGAGTTGCAGGCCCCGATCAGACTGCGATGGAACTCCTTGTGGCGTATTTCCAGCGCGGACAGGTCTTCGTCCGCCCGCTCGCCACTTGCCGCTCCGAGGCGACGCACCTGAAGATCAAGCGCGTGGAAAGCAGCCACGATTCTCGCCTCCCAATCATCGTCGCCATCGCGGATTGAGCGCTTCAGGGCCTCGCACTCGATCAGGACGCGGGTCTCGATCACGTCCCACATTTCCTCGACCGATACCGGTGCGACCGAGAAGCCGCGCAGCGCGGCTGTGATGACGAGGCGCTCCGTTTGGAGACGATTCATTGCTTCACGCAACGGCGAGAAGCTCAATCCGTAGCGTTGCTTGAGCAACTCGAGCCGCAGAGGTTGGCCCGGCTCGAAAACGCCGGCGACAATATCCGCGCGCAGTCGCCGATAAGCGACTTCGGCAAGGGTCGAAGCCGCTTCCGGGGCGTCCTCAAGTTCCTGCCCTGCGCTCTGCGAGCCATTCCGTTTCATTCGCGCGCCCCGATTCGTTCCGCCTTGCACTCTTTACATGATGGCGACTAAAAACGCAAAAAGAACTTTCTTTCGAAAATAACTCATGCTACCGAAACTCACCGCAATGAAGAAGGAGGTCACCATGTCCGCCTCGAGGCAGAACTTCCGAGAGGACGTCGCCGGACGCGCGAACGTCGAGGACACGCCAGAGTTGCTGGCCTATTACGAGAAGCTGGAGGCGCTCGAAGCGGGCGCGCTCTGGACCGTGGCCAACAAGATCGAGCCGTGGGCGCCGAAATCGGCCTCCGTTCCCGTCCTCTGGCGCTATCGCGATTTGCGCGAGCATGTCCTGCGCTCGGTCGAGCTGGTGACGCCCGAAAAGGCCGGCCGCCGCGTGATCTACCTGAACAATCCCGGCCGGCAGGACGTTTCTGCCGCCGTGGGCTGGCTCTATTCCGGCCTGCAGGTGATGCATCCCGGCGAGGTCGCGTCCGCCCACGCGCATTCGGCTTCGGCATTGCGCTTCATCATGGAGGGCTCGGGCGCATATACCATCGTCGACGGCCACAAGATGACACTCGGCGCCAACGATTTCGTGCTGACCCCGAACGGGACGTGGCATGAGCACGGCGTCTCGTCGGACGGCTCACCCTGCATCTGGCAGGACGGTCTCGACATCCCGCTGGTCAACACGCTGGAAGCGAATTTCTACGTTGTCCATCCGGACCTGCGCCAGGCGGTCGGCTATCCGGTCGACGACATGACCGGCGCCTGGGGCAATCCCGGCCTGCGGCCAGCCGGCCATGACTGGGGCAAGCCCTACTCGCCGCTGCTGAAATACGAATGGGCCCCGACCTACGAGGCGCTGACGCGCTTTGCCAAGGTGACGGACGGCTCGGCCTTCGACGGCGTGCTGATGAACTATGTCAATCCGGTCACGGGCGGGCCGGTGATGCAGACCATCGGCGCTTCGATGCAGATGCTGCGGCCGGGCGAGAAGACCAAGGCGCACCGTCACACCGGCAGCTTCATCTACCAGGTCGCCAAGGGCAGCGGCCATTCGGTCATCGACGGCAAGCGCTTCGATTGGCGGGAGCGCGACATCTTCTGCGTGCCGTCCTGGGCCTGGCATGAGCATGCCAATGCTTCGGCCAGCGACGATGCCTGCCTCTTCGCCTTCAACGACATGCCGGTGATGAACTCGCTCGGCCTCTATCGCGAGGAAGCGTTCGGCGACCATGGCGGCCACCAGCCGCTCGCACTCTGAGGGCTACCAATCATGCGTCTTGTTACCTATCGCAGCGCAATCGAAGCTGCCGCGCGCCTCGGCGTCATCGAGGGTGACCTCGTCATCGACGTTGCCACGCTCGGCGCCGGTGCCGGCCTCGCCTTGCCTTCGGCGATGCTCGACCTCATCGATCTTGGCCCAGCCGGGCAGGCCTCATTGAGCGCGCTGCTGGACCAGCATCGTGGCCGCTGGCCCGCCCATTCAGCCTTTCCGCTCGTCAATGTCAGGCTGCTGGCCCCGATACCGCGGCCGCGGAAGAACATTTTCGGCATCGGCCTCAACTATGTCGAGCACGTCGCGGAATCGGCCGCCGCGCTCGACACGTCGAAGGACTTGCCGAAGCAGCCCGTGATCTTCTCGAAGCCGCCGACCAGCATCATCGGCCCCGGCGAGGCGATCGAGCACAACGCCAGGATCACGCAGCAGCTCGACTGGGAGGTCGAGCTCGCGGTGATCATGGGTCGGACCGCGCGCCGCGTCACCGAGGCCGAGGCGATGGGCTTCGTCTTCGGCTACAGCGTGATGATCGATGTCAGCGCGCGCGACAACCGCCGGGCCGGCCAGTGGATCTATTCGAAGGGACAGGACACCTACGCCCCCTTCGGCCCCTGCATCGTGACCGCCGACGAGGTCGGCGATCCGCATGCGCTCGATCTCTGGCTCACCGTCAACGGCGAGACCAAGCAGCGCTCCAACACGCGCCACTTGCTGTTCAAGATCCCGACCCTGATCGCGGACATCAGCGCGGCAATCACGCTGGAAGCCGGCGACATCATCGCCACCGGCACGCCGGACGGCGTCGGGGCCGGGCGGACGCCGCAGGAATGGCTCTGGCCGGGGGACGTGGTCGAAGCCGGCGTCGACGGCATAGGACAGATCCGCCACCCCGTCGTGGCGGCCTGAAATCCAAGCATCAACGCGAAAGGGGCAGCGGCAACGTCCGCGCCAAAACGGAGGGGATTCCATGAACAAGTTCGCATTCACACGCAGGATGATCGTCGCCAGCCTCGCATCGGCCGCGGCGACCGCGATGGCACAATCAGCTTTTGCCCAGGCCGGGACGAGCGCCCCGGTCACGATCGGCTTCATCACCACGCTGTCGACACCGGCCGGCTATATCGGCGAGGACATCCGCGCCGGCTTCCAGCTCGCCTTGACCGACGGCAAGCTCGGCGGCGTGCCCGTCGCCCTCGCGGTCGAGGACGACGCGCTGAAACCGGCGAACGCCAAGCAAGCCGCCGACCGGCTGATCCAGTCCGGCGTCAAGCTCTTCACCGGCGTGAACTTCTCGAATGTGCTCGCTGCTGTGGTTCCGGGCGTCCTGGAATCGGGCGGCTATTATGTCAGCCTCAATCCCGGGCCCTCTTCCTTCGCCGGCGAACGCTGCCACCGGAACTATTTCGTCGCCTCCTACCAGAACGATGCCTTCCACGAGGCGGCAGGCCTCTCCGCAAACCGCCTCGGTTACAAGCGCGTCGCGCTGCTGGCGCCAAACTATCAGGCCGGCCGCGATGCGCTGGAGGGCTTCAAGCGCACCTTCAAGGGCGAGATCGTCGGCGAGATCTACACCAAGCTCGACCAGACTGACTTCTCAGTCGAACTCGCGCGCATCCGCTCTCTGGCGCCCGAAGCGATCTACCAGTTCCATCCCGGTGGCGCTGGTATCAATTTCGTCAAGCAATACGCCAATGCCGGCCTGGGCAAGAGCATTCCCATGCTGATCCCGGCCTTCTCGATGGATGCGCATATGGTCGGCGCGACCGGCGATGCCGCTGACGGCATCTATGCCTCCGCGCTCTGGACGCCCGAGGCCACCAACCCTGCCTCCAAGGCTTTCGTCGACGCCTTCCGCAAGGCCTATTCGCGGACGCCGACCATGTATGCCCAGCAGGCCTATGACACGGCCAACCTGATCGGCAGCGCCCTCAAGGCGGTGAATGGCGACATCGGCAAGCAGGACGAGTTCCGCAAGGCACTGCTGGCGGCGCAGTTCACGGCGGTACGCGGCAAGTTCTCCTTCGGGCCGAACCAGCACCCGGTGCAGGACTACTATCTGACGAAGTTCGAGAAGCGCCCGTCCGGTGAAATCGTGCAGACGATGGTCCGCAAGATCGCCGAGGACTACGGCGACGCCTACGCTGCCCAGTGCAAGCTCAACTGAGCACGCCACAGCCGATCGGGACGTCTGATCCCTGATTCACTGTACAACAAGGGTGTGTGGAGATGACCCTCTTCGTCGAGCAGGCACTCAACGGCCTGCAATACGGATCTATGCTGTTTCTTCTGGCGTCGGGGTTGACGCTGATCTTCGGCATCATGGGGGTGATCAACCTCACCCATGGCGCATTCTACATGGTCGGCGCCTATTGCGCGGCGTTTGCGGTCCTCTCCACCGGTTCCTTCATGGTCGGCATCGCGGGCGCTTTGATCGGGGCTGGCCTCTACGCCGTGCTCGTCGAAGTCGCAGTGGTGCAATGGCTGTATCGCCGCGACCATCTCTATCAGGTGTTGGCGACGCTCGGCCTGATCCTGTTCACCAACGAAGCCGTGAGCATGATCTTCGGCCGCCGTCCGCCGCTGATGGACATTCCGTTCTTTCTGCAAGGGTCGGTGCCGCTCTTTCCCGGCCTCGAGTATCCGCTGATGCGCGTCGCTTTCATCATTGTGGGGGCACTGGTCGCGATCGGTCTGTGGGCGCTCGTCAACCACACCCGCATCGGCATGCTGATCCGGGCCGGCGCCGACGACCGTGAAATGGTCGATGCGCTCGGCGTCGATATCCGCCGGCTCTATACGCTGGTCTTTGGCCTGGGCGGAGCGCTGTGTGGCCTCGCCGGCGTCATGGCGGCGCCGTTGCTGGCCATCGAGATCGGCATGGGCGAGCGGGTGCTGATCACCACCTTCGTCGTCATCGTCGTGGGCGGCGTCGGCTCGGTTCGCGGCGCGCTGGTCGGGGCGCTGCTCGTCGGCATGGTCGACAGCCTCGGGCGAGCCTACATCCCGCAGCTCCTGCTCTTGTCGCTGCCGGCGACGACCGCTGACACGCTCGGCGCCGGCCTGGTGTCGGCCAGTGTCTACGTGCTGATGGCGATCGTCCTCCTCGTGCGGCCGAACGGCCTGCTGCCGGCGAGGGGGTGAGGGTGATGATGACCTCCCGTCTCCGCCTGGTTGTTATCGCCGGCGGGCTCCTCCTCCTGCTGGCCGCTCCCATTCTCGCCCAGCTGACCGGCTCGGCCGGGTTGCTCGGCCTCGCCAACCGCATCGCCATCTATGCCATCGCCGCCGTCAGCCTCGATCTGATCCTGGGCTATGGCGCGCTGGTCAGCTTCGGCCATGCCATGTTCTTCGGGCTCGGCGGCTACGCCGTCGGCATCGTCGCCTTTCACACCGCCTCCGGCGAACAGCTGTTCGGCTGGTCGGGCTCGAATGCGGCGCTGGTCGTCTGGCCGCTGGCGCTGGTGGCCTGCGCGCTTCTGGCCGCGATCGTCGGGATGCTCTCGCTGAAGACCAGCGGCGTGCAGTTCATCATGATCACGCTTGCCTTCGCGCAGATGGTCTTCTTCGTGCTCGTCTCGCTGCAGAGCTATGGCGGCGATGACGGGCTGCTGCTCGACCGGCGCAATACGCTGCCTCTCATCGACCTCTCGCGGCCGACGACCTTCTACTATGTCTGCGTCGCGCTGCTGGTTGGCTGGACGGCCTTCTGCGCCAGGCTCGTGAACTCGCGCTTCGGCCTCGTCCTGCAGGCGCTGCGGCAGAGCGAGCGACGCTCGATCAATCTCGGGGTCGATCCTTTCCCGTTCCGGCTCGCAGCCTTCGTCATCTCTGCCGTTGGGACCGGCCTCGCCGGCGTGCTCTGGGCCAACTATGCCCGCTTCGTCTCGCCCGACATGGCAGCCTGGAGCAAGTCGGGCGAGTTCATCGCCATCGTCGTGCTCGGTGGGCTCGGCACGCTGCTAGGCCCGATTGCCGGGGCGGCCGTCTTCATCGCGCTCGAGCAGATCCTCTCGGTCTGGACAGAGCATTGGATGATCGTGATGGGGCCGATCCTGACGCTCGTGGCGCTGTTCGGTCGCCGCGGCCTCGCCGGGCGCATTTTCGGAGAGCGCCATGATTGAGGAGCCGCAGGGCAACGCTGGTCCAGTCCTCGCGATCGATGGTTTGCGCAAGACATTCGGCGCGCTTGTCGCAACAGATGGGGTGACGCTTCGGATCAACCAGGGAGAACTCCACGCACTGATCGGTCCGAACGGTGCCGGCAAGTCGACGCTGATCACCCAGATATGCGGCGAATTGCGACCGGATTCAGGCAGTATTCGGTTTGACGGACGCGACGTGACGAGGCTGAAGGCTCATTTACGCGCCAGGCTCGGTCTGGGGCGCACCTTCCAGATCACGCAGCTCTGCCAAGACTTCACCGCGTTGGAAAACGTCCTGCTCTCTATCGAGACACGGCAGGGCGGCTCCTTCGACATGCTGTCAAATCCACGTCGCAAGGCTGCTCTCGTGACGCAGGCCCGGGACCGCCTTGCTGAAGTCGGACTGGGACAGCAGGCGGAACGGCGCGTCGCGACGCTTGGCCATGGCGAACGTCGGCAGCTCGAGATTGCCGTCGCCCTGGCCCGCCGACCGAAGCTGTTGCTGCTCGACGAGCCGATGGCAGGGCTTGGGCCGGAAGAATCGGCGGCAATGACTCGATTACTGGACGCGCTGAAGGGCCAATACGCCATCTTGCTCGTCGAGCACGATATGGATGCCGTGTTCGCATTGGCCGATCGCATCAGCGTGTTGGTTTATGGCCGTATCATCTTCACCGGGACGGTCGAGGAAATCCGCTCCAATCCGGAAGTTCGGGCCGCCTACCTCGGAGAAAAGCGGACATGTTGAGCGTACGCGACCTCAAGGCCGGCTACGGCCAGGCGCGGGTCCTGTTCGGACTCTCCTTCGAAGCGCGCAGCGGCGAAGTCGTTTCGCTGATCGGCCGCAACGGCATGGGCAAGACAACGACCATCCGCGCCATCATGGGGCTGGCCCGCCCAACCAGCGGCGAAATCGTCTTCGCTGGCCGCCCTCTGTCCGGGCTGGCGCCGAACGCCATCGCCCGGCTCGGCATCGGGCTGGTGCCGGAAGGGCGGCGAGTGTTCGCTTCGCTGACGGTGGAGGAAAACCTGGTTGCCACCGCCCGCGGCGGCAGCGCCGGGCACTGGACCTTGCCGCGCGTCATCGAGCTATTTCCACGCCTCGGTGAAAGGCGGCGCCAGTCGGCGAGGACCTTGTCCGGCGGCGAGCAGCAGATGCTGGCGGTCGGGCGCGCACTCATGACCAATCCGCGGGTGCTGATCCTCGACGAAGCGACCGAAGGGCTAGCGCCTCTGATCCGGGCCGAGATCTGGCGCTGCTTGCACGAACTGAAGCAGGCCGGTCAGACCATTGTCGTTGTCGACAAGAACTTGGCGGAAATGGCTGCTCTGGTCGACCGGCATCATGTTGTCGAGAAGGGCCTTATCGTTTGGGCTGGCACGCCGGCCGAACTTGATGCTGACCCCGAGCTCGCACACCGCTATCTCGGGTTGTGAAGGAGGCCAGCAGGGTGAACGCGCAGCATCGCCTAGTCCCGAGCGGCATCATCAATCCGGCTCTCGATCGCGAATATAACGCGCGTGAAAGCGTCGCTTCCTTCGAGGCCGAATACGCGAAATATGTCGCGGTCAGCGCGCAGGTCCAGCGGAACCACCGGCGCTTTGCTGACATCGTCTATGACGATGCGAGCGGCGAGACTCTCGATCTCTACCCAGCCGACCCGCACGCACCGCTTTTCCTCTGGATTCATGGCGGCTACTGGCGCGCGAGTTCAAAGGACGACAATGCTTTCGTCGTCGAGGGATTGAAGGCGCGTGGCTTCAGCGTTGCCATCATGAACTATAGCTTGGCACCACAGGCAACGCTCGACGAGATCGTGCGCCAGACTCGCGCAGCCGTCGCCTTCCTGCACCGCCAACGAGCGCAATACGGCCTGGCAGAACGCGGTTTCGTCGTAGGAGGCTCCTCTGCCGGGGGACATCTGGTTGGTATGCTACTGGTGGGTGGGTGGCACGCCGATTTCAACGTGCCTCAGAATGTTATCACAGTGGCCCTCGCTCTATCCGGTCTGCATGATCTCGAGCCATTGCGCCATACACACGTCGATGCCTGGCTAGGTCTCGACGATGCGTCGATCGCGCGCAACAGCCCGATCCGACACATTCCCGAGAATGCAGCGGCCAGGCTTCTCGCCTCGGTCGGCGGGCTGGAGACCTCTGAGTTTCAGCGTCAGACCGTCGATTATGCGGCCCGTTGGGTCATTGCCGGGCACCGTGCAGAACTCATTGCGATGCCCGGCCATAACCACTTCGACATCGCGCTTAGCCTGAGCGAACCGGACGGGGTTCTGGTCTCGGCCTTGGTCGAAGCCGTCGGGTTTACACGGTGATCCTTCGGCGGCGCGGCCTGCTGGCAGCGCCGCTCCATTCAACCTGTGAGCGATCTTCGCATGTTCAAAGATACCTTGCCCGTCTACAGGGCTGCGGTTGCGCAAGCTGCGTCCATCCCAGGCGACCCGCTCGCATCGGCTCGAAAGGCGGCCGCGCTCATTGACGAGGCAGCGAAGGCTGAAGCGAAGCTCATCGTCTTTCCCGAGGCCTTCTTAGGCAGCTATCCAAAGGGGAATTCCTTCGGCGCGCCTGTCGGTATGCGCAAGCCGGAGGGGCGCGAGGCATTCCGCAGCTATTGGGAGCAAGCGATTGAGATCGATGGCGAGGAGGTGACCCTGATCGCGGAAGCGGCGGCGCGCACCGGCCTCTTTGTGGTGATGGGTTGCATCGAACGCGAGCGTGGCACGCTCTATTGCACCGTGTTGTTCTTAGACGGCGAGCGCGGCCTTCTGGGCAAGCACCGCAAGCTGATGCCCACCGCAGGCGAGCGGCTAATCTGGGGGTTCGGCGACGGCTCGACCATGCCGGTGTTTGAAACGGCGCTCGGGCGTATCGGCGCGGTGATCTGCTGGGAAAATTACATGCCGATGCTGCGCATGCATATGTTTGCGCAAGGAGTCAGCATTTACTGTGCACCGACGGCCGATGACCGCGAGACTTGGCTTCCCTCCATGCGCCATATCGCGTTGGAAGGACGCTGCTTCGTCCTCACCGCCTGCCAGTACATTACCCGCGCGGCTTACCCCGCGACCGACGAATGCGCGCTCGGCAATGATCCTTCGACCGTTCTCATGCGCGGCGGCAGCGCCATCATTGATCCGCTCGGCACGGTGCTTGCCGGGCCAAGCTTTGATGGTGAGACGATTCTATACGCTGATCTCGATTCACAGGCTGTTGTTCGCGGTAAGTTCGATTTCGACGTGGCGGGACATTACGCGCGACCGGACGTCTTCCAACTTTCCGTCGACGATCGACCCAAGCACGCCGTGCTCACCTCCGATCGTGGCCCTGGCCAGAACCGGGGCTGAGACGTCAGATGCTGTTCGATTTGGAAACCTTGCCGCCCCAGGACCGCTACAAGATCATGTCAGCGACGATCGTGCCGCGGCCAATTGCCTGGATCACCACGAAATCGCGAAACGGTCTGGTTAACGCGGCCCCGTTCAGCTTCTTCAACATGATGGGCAATGATCCGCCGACAATTGCCATAGGAATTATGCCGAACGGCCGCGTACTCAAGGACACTGCCGCGAATATCCTGGAAACCGGTGAGTTCGTCGTGAACCTTGTGTCGGAAGCCCACGCGTCGGCGATGAACGTCACCTGCATCGATGCGCCCCCAGAGGTGGACGAACTCATATTGGCTGGCCTTGAGGCAGTCCCGTCGGACCTCGTTGCGCCGCCGCGCATCCTTGGAGCTGAGGTCGCGTTCGAATGCACGAATCTCTCTTCTCTTATGACCGGTCCCTTGCAGATGATCGTCATCGGGCGCGTCCTGCGCGCTCATATCGAGGACCGCTTCGTGCTAAACCAGGAACGCTGCCACATCGACACCGAAGCACTTAAACTCGTTGCCCGCATGCACGGCGGAGGGGTGTACGCTCGGACGACGGATCTATTCCACCTAGACCGGCCCAGCTGGGCCGATTGGCAGCGAACCGCTTAGCATGATCACTGATCGCATGTGAGGCTATATCTGGTAGTAGAGACTGTGGTTGCCGTCATATGTTGAGTTTTCGGAGGCTGAAGGTCGAGGTTGAAGCTCGATAGGACTGGCGCACCAAGGCCGACATGATCGGCGACAGCCAAGCCGAGCGTCTGTTTTGATTGCCTTCGAGCCCAAGGCGGCAAAACCGCGATAAGTGAGGTTCAACTGAACCTCCTCGTACAGGCGCCGTGGATAGCGGATGCAGGAGCAGTATCCGATTAGTAGCATCCGGATGATCAGTTCCGGATCCACTAAGCGACCGCTATGTCTGCGTAGAAGGGGCACGGGTGCGCGCGAATCCAACAGAACGGAGCGATAATTCCCACTACTTAGTAGGATCGGCCTTAGCAAACGCTAAGCGATTTGATCATCGCCGCAACTCCCTGGAGAAGAACGCGTATCAGCGCAGCGTCCGCTCGCAATCGTCCCGTTCCAACAGGTCGAGGATCTGGAGAGGCTCTTGTGTGTGCCATCGGAGGAGCAGGTCGCATGAGTCTTGCCCATCGTCTCCTTAACTGTTTTGATGCTGCTCGCCATGGCGAGCCGCCATGCGCTAGTCGTCACGGCAAATCGCCCTCCTGGTTCAGGGGCAGAGCCTGCCGGCCATCATCGTGCAGTAGTTGAACTTTCTCGATACCGGCGCTGCCGTTCTTCATGCAGGCGCGCGCTCTTGCTCGGCGGCATGTTGGGCAATGAGCTTCTTGCCTTCACCTTGGAGGCGATGCAGCGCTGGCGCGGCGGCCCTCTCTTGACCACTGTGGTCGCCTCGGTGGTGTTCGGCGGCAACTGGAGAGAGATTGATGGGGCACTTGTCGAACGGTGAAGCAGCTTGGCGACACGCCAATATTGGAAGGTTACTCAACAATGCCGTGCGGCGCTTTGAGGAACGCGTGCTCGAACTGATGGCACATAGCGGGCATGGGGAAACCAGGATCGCGCATGTCAGCCTGACGCGTAATCTGGATCTCGAAGGGACGCGGCTGACGGAACTGGCGCGCCGAGCATCGATGACGAAGCAGGCCATGGGCGAGCTTGTCGACCAATGCGAGGCCATGGGGCTGGTTGCGCGTTCGGTCGATCCGAGCGATCGGCGCGCCCGGATCGTCAGCTTCACTGTCGCTGGTCGTGATTGGCTCGCTGCCTTTCGAGATGCCGTCGACGTCGCGGAACGCGAGATGCGCACCGAGCTCGGCGACAGGACAATGGAAGCGATCCTGGCGGGCCTCGCTTCCTATGGAATCAGATACGACACCCTCGCGTAATTTCGTCAGGTAGCTTGACTAAATCGGCAGGCGGGATATCGTCATCCCTGTCCGAGGGGGAAGCGTCATGGCGTCGGTTCGACGATCGGCATGCTGGATGGACGCGGCGCAGCAGCGCTCAGCCAGCATGTGCCGACCAGTGGCTGGAGCAGGCGCGCCTTCGCGAGCCATTTGCAAGAGAACCCAGCAGGCGTGTGAGAGCCCGGCCGGCTGACGTCGACGGCTGGGGAGAGGATGCTCAATGAAGATCGCAATTGCGGGCGCCGGTATCGGCGGCCTTACGGCGGCGCTTTGCCTTCACGGGAAAGGCTTCCAGGTCGAGGTGTTCGAGGCGGTCGATACACTTCAACCTCTTGGCGTCGGCATCAACGTTATGCCCCACGCCTCGGGCGTTCTGCATGGACTCGGCCTCGGGGATACGCTCGATGACACGGCTATACGAACGCGCGCCATCGAATATCGGACGCGGTTCGGCCATCTCATCCAGTCGGACCCACGCTCGGTCGAGGCTGGCTTTGAGTTTCCTCAGTACTCCATCCATCGCGGCGAGCTGCAGTTCCTGCTCCTTGATGCCGTGCGGCGCCGCCTCGGTGCCGGGACGGTCACCCTCGGCAAGGCCATTTCCGGCTTCTCGCAGGATGAGGGCGATGTCCGTGTTCTCTTCGCAGATGGAACGGCGGCGAATTGCGATCTCCTGATCGGAGCGGACGGCTTTCGCTCGAAGGTGCGGCAACAGCTTCATCCCGACGAAGGGCCCGCGCATTACGAAGGGACGATGATGTGGCGTGGCGCCAATCTGCAAGAGCCGTTCGCAGATGGGCGCACGATGTTCATCGCCGGCGACCATAATGTGAAATTCGTGTGCTATCCCATCAGCGGGCGGGCGTCGCACGAAGGCAAGGCGCTGGTGAATTGGGTGGCTGAGGTGCGCCACGACCAGCCCCGCGCAGCGGACGAGGCGGACTGGACCCGCGAGGGGGACCGCGACTTCATCGCCTCCTTTCTCGCTTTCCAGATGCCGGATCTCGATATCGCCCAGCTCTTACGAAACACACACAAGATCACACAGTATCCGATGATCGACCGGGATCCTCTTCCCTGGTGGACGAGGGGGCGGGTCAGCCTTCTCGGCGATGCTGCCCACCCGATGTATCCGATCGGCGCGAATGGCGCCTCTCAGGCGATCCTCGATGCCAAAGTTCTGGCCGAGCGCCTTGCAGAGCAGCCTGGCCCTGAAGGCTTGATCGCCTACGAGGCGATCCGTCGGCCGATCACCACCAACGTTGTTCTGAACAATCGCAAGGCCGGGCCCGAGCGCGTGCTCGATATCGCAGCCGCACGGGTCAAAGGTCCGGAGGATCGGATCGAGGACCTGATTTCAGCGGCCGAACTCGAAGAGGTGGCCGCGAGCTACCGCCAGGTCGCCGGATTCGTCAGGAAGGCCGTCTAGCTATGCGCATCTTTCATGCCGGCTTCGAGCCAAGCCAGCCGCCGGTTCGCGTCTGCGTTGGCCCAGGGGTACGACATGCGGTCCGCGCCGAACTCTCGGCGCTCGGCCTCAGCCGAGCACTCGTGCTGACGACGCCGGATCAGGAGGCCCAAGGCAAGGCTTTGCAGGCCGAACTCGGAACGCTCGCCCACGGCCTGTTCAGCGGTGCCAGGATGCACACACCGGTCGAGGTGACGGAGGTCGCGCTGGGAGCGGCGGAAGGCGCCGATTGTCTCGTTGCGATCGGCGGCGGCTCGACCGTCGGGTTGGCAAAGGCCACCGGCGCGTCGGCCACGTGGAATGGGCCGAGCACCGTGTTTTCGGTCGCGCCTGACGGCCGCCGGTTATTGATCGCATCCACCAGCATCGAGAAGCCGAGCGTGTCCGACAGCAGGATGAATTCCTGCCGCTCCCCACTGCAGATCTGGCCGGTCTTCGTCAGGAATGCGATGCCTTTCTCCCATTCGGCTTGGGGCATCTCGGTCGTCACCCTTATCGCCCTGCTCATATGCATTTCATCGTGACGGCCGAAGGGTTTCAGAAGGTCATGACCCACACCTTCGTAGCCGGCGATCCCTATATCGGCTCCGATGCTGTTTTCGGCGTCAAGGAGACGCTCATCGCCCCGTTCGAGCGCAATGGCGGTGGAGCCGCGCTGTGGCGTTCCAACTTCGATTTCGTGCTGATGCGATCCTGAGCGGTCGGGTCGCCAGCGAGCGCCAGCTGGGCTCCCGCACCAAGGACGCTCCTTTCGCGCCGCAGGCGGATTACGGCCGGCTGCCCTGTATTGAGACCCATTGCGGCGTTGGCAGCGATAGCCGCCCGAAGGGTTACATTCAGTCGGCTCCGATCCGGTAGTCCGTCGAATGCCTCTCGAGACCATCTGACAGGGAACCCGGCGCCACGATTGCGGCGCCGGGGAAGCCGGGATGCTTTTCTACTTGCTGCTGTATTCCGTCACCAATGCGCGGGCGGCCTTGAGAAGGGCTTCGCCATCAGCCCCTTTCGTCCGCACTTCCTTTATCCAATCCGCGATCACCGGGTCGGTGGCGCGGATCCAGCGTTGATACTCTTCATCCGTCAGCGTCGTGAAGGTATTGCCACGCGCCTTGGCGAGTTGCCGCGCAGGCTCGATCGTGCTGTCCCAGACTTGTCCCGCTTGTCTGGAGAGCACGGCGCCGCTGTTCCGATCGATGATGGCGCGCAGATCCGCGGGAAGGGAATCATATCGTGCCTGGTTCATCCCGAGGATGAAAATGGCATTGCTCAGCTTGGCCTGACCCGGCGGGGTCTCCGTATGCTTCGTGGTTATTTCCTCAAGCTTGAGCGTCGGCATGACCTCCCAAGGCGAGGAGAGACCGTCGATCACGTTCTTGGCGAGGGATTCCGGAACTTGCGGGATCGGCATCTGGATCGGGACGGAGCCGAGCGCAGCCAACGCCTTGGCGCCGATGCGGCTCGGCGCGCGCAGCTTCAGTCCTTTCATATCCTCCATGGTCTTGATGACCTTGCCGGTGGTATGGACGTGGCTGCCGTCATGAACGTGGGCTGCAAGCAGATGCAGACCACGGTACTCCTCCAGCGAATAGCGCTGTACATACTCCCAGAACGCTTCGCTGCTGCCGGCCGAGTTCTTCGTCATGAAGGGCAGCTCGAACACTTCGGACTTCAGGAAGCGGCCGGCTTGATAGGTCGGCAGGGTCCAGACGATGTCCGCGATGCCGTCCCGCGCCTGGTCGAAGAGCTGGGGCGGCGCGCCTCCGAGCTGCATGCTCGGATAGATCTGGCATTTGAGGCGATTGTCGGATTCCGCGGCGAGCTTTGCGCACCAGGGCTCGATCAGCTGCTTCTGGGCAGTCGAGTTGGGTGGCAGAAAGTGATGTACCTTCAACGTCACGGTCTGTGCGTGCGCGAAGCCGCTCAGGCTCGCTAAGGCCAGGCCGAGAGACGCTATCAGCAGTGATCGACGGCTTGACATTCCTTGTTTCCTCCCAGGTTAGCCAGCATAACGCACGAGAAAGAGCGAGATTGCCGGGAACATCACCAACGCCACGATGCGGATGAAGTCGGATGCCAGAAAGGGGATCACGCCCTTGAACGTCTCGGCCAGCGGCACGTCCTTCGCCATCCGATTGATGATGTAGACATTCAGACCTACGGGCGGATGGATCAGGCCGATCTCGACCACGGTCAGCGCCAGGATCCCGAACCAGACGGATTTGTCGGCGGCCGAAAGCCCGAAGAAGTCGAGACCCATCACCACCGGGTAGAAGATCGGGATGGTCAGCAGGATCATCGCGAGCGAGTCCATGACGCATCCCAGGAAGATGTAGATCAGCAGGATACCGGCGATCACCAGGAGCGGCGGCAGCCCGCTGGCAGAAACTGCGGAGGCGAGCTCGGCCGGCAGCTGCGAGACCGCAAGTGCGGTGTTCATCATGTCGGCGCCGAGCAGAATCAGCATGATCATCGCAGTCGACTGGGCCGTGCCGAGCAGACTGTCGGCGAAAGCGCGCCAGCCGAAGCCTCCCTTTGCAACGGCGATCACGCCGCATGCCGCCGCCCCCACGGCGGCAGCCTCCGTCGCATTGGTCCAGCCCGCATAGATGCCGAAGATGACAATGACGAAGACCAGCAGGATCGGAATGACCCCGAGCAGGGTGCTCAGGCGATGTGACCAGCTCGCCCTCGGGCCTGCGGGGCCCGCCTCCGGATCCCGGCTGACGATGATCCGAACGACGATCATGTAGCCGAGCGTTGCCAGCAGGCCCGGCACGACAGCGGCCGTGAAAAGCTTGCCGATCGATTCCTGGGTCAGGATCGCATAGATGACGAGCGGGATGGACGGTGGGATCAGGATGCCGAGCGTGCCGCCGGCAGCGAGGGCGCCGGTTGCGAGGCTGCCCTTGTAGCGGTGCCGCCTGAGTTCCGGCAGGGCGACCTGGCCCATCGTCGCGGCTGTCGCGACCGACGAGCCGCAGATCGCCCCAAAGCCCGCGCAGGCACCGATTGCCGCATAGGCGATGCCGCCGCGGCGATGTCCGACAAAGGCGCCGACGAAATTGAACAGTCCGCGACTGAGCCCGCCATGGGTGGCGAACTGCCCCATCAGCAGGAAGAGGGGAATGACCGCCAGATCGTAGTTGGAGAGGCGCGCATAGGCGAGGTTCTTCAGCGAAGCGAGAAAGATCGCCCAGTTCCAGTCGATGAGGTGGCAATAGCCAACGGCGCCGGCGACAAACATCGCGATGCCGATCGGCGTCCGCACTGCGATCAGAAGCAATAGGCCTGCGAATACGAGATAACCGATGCTGCTATGGCTCACGCGCCGCTCCTGTCGTCGATGAACGGCCGGGCGGCCAGATAGAGGCCGGCGGCCGCCTGGAGGGCGAAGCCCGGGACGACAAGGGCCTGCGACAGCCAGATCGGCCACGACAGCAGGGCGGATGTCTCGCCGGATTCGTGCAATGCGACAGCCCCCGCCGCAGTGCGCCAGGCGATGAGAGCTGCGACCAGCCCGAGCAACAGCGAGCCGAGCGCATCGAGCCTTCTCGACCAGGCCGGACCCAACTGGTCGGCGATGATGCCGACGCGCACATCGCCGTTGGACAGGTGGCAGAAGGCGAAAAAGCAGGCGAGCGCGGGCGCTGCCAGCATCTGCACGATCTCGACATCGCCGAGGATCGGCGAGGCCCAGAGCTTGCGGCCGAGCAGCGAAATCAGAGACATGCCGACGATGCCGACCATCACGAGGCCGCCAGTGATGGCCATGCCTTGAGAAACCCTGAAGAGCAGCTGCCCGAACGTATCAAAATGGGGGACTGCCGGTTCGTGCGCTTCCATGCGCGATCTCCCTATGGGTGATATTTCAGTCTTTGTGAGCAGTCCGGTCGCGCATCCGGACCAGCTTGAGCAGGGTCTCGGTGATCGGGACCTCGCGACCGAGCCGCGCCGCCTCGGCGACGACGGCACCGTTGATCGTCTCGATCTCGGTCGGCCGGCCGGCGAGAATGTCCTGAAGCATTGACGGCTTGTGGGCCCGATGCGACGCGAAGGCGTGGTCCAGCATCGCCGAAACCCGCCGGAGATCGGCTTTCAGCCCTTTTGCTTCAGCGACGCGGGCGACCTCACTCGCGATGGCGTAGGCAAGGCTGCGCCCGTTCACGTCGTCGCCGATTTCGCCGACCGTCAGTCCGGTGACCGCCGAGATAGAATTCATCGCGGCATTGAAGGCGACCTTCTCCCAGATCGCCGATTCGACTTCAGGGTCAGCCGCGCAGTTCAGCGCGCCAGCGTCGAGCAAATGGGCGATCGCGTGTACGATCGGCTCATCCCGTCCGCTGACATGCCAGATGCGAATTTCTCCATCGCCGATACACCGGACATGAGCCGGACCGAGCAGATCCACCGCCCAATTGGTCATGCCGACGATGATCCGGTCCGGGTCGACATGGCGAGCGAGAACGGCCGCGTTGCCCAGGCCGTTCTGGAAGGTCAGAAGATGGGTGCCAGGGCCGAGCAGATGTCGGCAGCTCGCGATGGCGGCCTCCGTATGGGCCGCCTTGGTCAGGATGACCAGCAGATCGAAAGGCTCTGTCAGATCGGCCGCCAGATGGGCTGGGATCGCTATGTCGAGCGTCTCCCGGTCGTTTTCCAGGCGCAGGCCTGCGCTGTCGATCGCTCTCACTCGTGCTGTGTCGTTGTCGATCAGGGTGGTGTCGTAACCAGCGCGGGACAGCCTCGCGCCCACGAAGCTACCCAGCGCGCCCGCGCCGACGATCGCAATCCGCTGTGGCGGCAGCGCATCTAACGATGCAGTGCTACCGGGGCGATGTTCGGACATCACGCGGATGGACCGGAGAAAGCCTCGCGAAGGAAGGCGTGCGTCAATTCGTAGGTCGTACGGGCCGCTGCGGGTTCGTACCGGGCAATGCCGGGGACGTCGGCGTCGGGATCGGTGAAGGCATGGATCGCGCCGCCGAAGACCATGAGTTGCCAGCGCGCGCCCGCGCCTTGCATCTCCGCTTCGAATGCGTCCCGCTGGGCCTTCGGCGCAATCGGGTCTTCCGATCCATGGAGAGCCAGAATCGAGGCGACGACATCGCCGGGGGCAGCCGGCAGGGCGGAGGTGAGGTCTCCGTGAATGGAGACCACTGCGGCGATATCGGCCCCGGTCCTTGCCAGTTCCAGGACGCTTTTGCCGCCCAGACAGAAGCCGATGGCAGCGCGGCGCTTCGGATCTCCGGCGGCGATCGCAGCGGCCTCTTCCGTGGCCACCCGCAAGGCTGTCGCCATACGAAGGCGATGCTGCCTTGGATCGTCCTTCAACGCCTCCGCGAGTGGGCCGGCCTCGGCGGGTGACAGGGGGCGGCGATCCCGACCATAAGGATCCGCGACGAATACCGCGTAGCGATCTCCGGCGAGCAGTCTGGCCCGTTCCACGGCTTCTTCGGAGACGCCCATCCAGTTGGGGGCCATGACCACGATCGGGCGATGCGCCCCCGACGCGACGTCGAAGACGAGCTTCCCGAGATAGGACTGACCGTCGATCTCGTAGGGGCAATCTTTCACAGGCATCGGGGCTGCTTTCAGACGAGGACTGAGGATGCGGCGTCGGCGCTCACGAGCCGCGACGGGAACGCTTCCCAGATCTCCCCGGCGTCGAAGGCACTGAAGAAGAGGCGGCCGCTGGCGGTCGCCATGATGCAGCGCAGTCCCCTGCCTGCGGATGGAAGCGCGAATTCCATGACCGTCGCGCCGTCGGCCGAGGCGCACCCGATGCGGTTGGTGGCATTCTCGGTGAACCAGAGATCGCCTGCGGTCGTCGCGACGATGCCGCGCAGCGAAGCCGCCTGGCTCGGCACCGGGTATTCCGTCATCTCGCCGTCGCGGCCGATGCGCAGCAACGCATTCGCATCGGTGAGCACGGCCCAGATCGAGCCATCGGGATGGCAGGTCAGGGCGCGCGGCGCGCTGGCTGGGCTCGGCGTTCGATATTCGCGCAAGGTGCCGTCGAGGCCCAGCCGGCCGATCGTGCCGGAGCCCACTTCGCTGAACCAAATCTCATCGTCGCGAACCACGAGGGATAGCGGGCGGCTACCTGCTTCCAGTTCTCCGACGCGTACGACATTGCCGCTCGGCGTGATGTAGGAGATGCGTCCAGCCTCGACTTCCGAGAACCAGACATTGCCATCCGGTCCCAGGATCAAACCGGTCGGCCCCGAGCGGTCGGGGAGCGGGAATTCCGCTAGCTTGCCCTCGAGGGTGATGCGGCCGATCGCATCGCCGCTCTGTTCGGCAAACCAAAAAGCGCCGTCGCTTCCCAGCGTGATGCCGACCGGGAAGGCGCGCGGATTCGATAGCTTGAACTCGGTGATCTGACCCGATTGCAGGTCGAGGCGGCCGATTGCCGAGGTCTGGCTCTGGCAAAACCACAGCGCGTCATCCGGACCCTCGACGATGATGTAGGGCCCACTTGCATCCGTCGGTGGACGATAGACGCGAAAGCTGCCGTCGAGACCTGACGAGGGCTGGGCGACCGCTGCGGTTGTCGCGATTCCAACTGGTTGATCGATGCCCATGAGCAGACCCTGATGGATGCGGTTTCTGGAGCGTAGGACCTTGAGCGATCCGCCTCAGTGATCGGTGCCGTAGAGCTGCACCGTCCCTCGATCGACGGGTATGTCGACCAGGAAGGGCCCGTCGGATGCGAGGGCTTCATGCAGTTGCCCCGCCAGATCCGCCGCAGCGCCAACGCGGGCGGCGCGACAGCCGAGCGAGGTGGCCATGCCGACAAAATCGATGCCGGGGAGGTCGATGCCGGGCGGCGCGGAAATCTGCATGCTGCGGCTGAAGGCGCGCATGGCGCCATAACCGGCATTGTTGAGCACCAGGAAGGTGATCGGCAGATTGTGCTGGGCCGCCGTCCAGAGCGACTGGATCGAGTACATCGCCGATCCGTCGCCAACGAGGCAGACAATGCGCCGACCGGGACGCGCCAATGCAACGCCGACCGAGGCCGGAAGGCTATATCCCAAGCCGCCGCTCGCCATGGTGTAGAAGCTGTCCGCACCGGCCATGGGCAGGTATCGCTGGATTGCAGGACGATGCGAGGGAGCCTCCTCGACAACGATCGCGCCCGGGGGAAGGAGGCGTGACAATATGTTGAGTGCGAAGGCTCCCGGGATCGGATCCGCCGGCCCGGGAGCGGGCGGGACGACGCGAGGTGCTGGCAACGGTCGCCCGCTCGGCCCGAGTTGCTCGAGCAACGCCGCCAGCGAGGGGCGCAGCGCACCAATGATGCTGTTGGCAGAATGGGAAATCGCTGCTTCGGCCGGGTCGTCGGTCAACTGCCAAATCTTCCTGCCGTCTTGGAGCACGCCACAATGTCCCTCCACATGGAAGGTGAAGACGGGGGCTCCGAAAACGACGATCAGATCGTACGGCTCGAGCGCCGCCGAAAGCGGCTCCGGCGCGGCTTGCAGAAATCCGGCGAAGTGTCCGTGCCGTTCGGGAAAGCTGCATCGGCTGGACATCGGGCTTGCCCAGACTGCGGCGTTGGCCCGTTCCGCCAGCGCGACGATGTTATCGACAGCGTGAGCGCGATCCACCATGGGGCCGACGACAAAGGCCGGGCGCTTGCTCACTCCGATCGCATTCGAAAGCCGGGCGATCGCATCGAGGTCCGGTCCGAACTCGTACGCGACGGATCGTTCCGGCAGTGGCAAGGCCGCATGGGACCAGTCGTCCGATGGTACCGACACAAAGGTCGGTCCGCGGGGGTGTTGCATCGCGGTGTGATAGGCCCGCGCGATCGCGGCCGGCACGTCCTCGGGCCGCGCGGGTTCGACGCTCCATTTGACATAAGGCTTGGGGAACTCTGCCGCCTGCTCCGCATAGAGATAAGGCTGCAGCGGCAGAAGGCTGCGCGATTGCTGTCCTGCCGTAACGACGAGCGGCGTCTTGTTGCGGAAGGCGGTGAACAGATTGCCGAGGGCGTGCCCGACGCCGGCGGCCGAATGGAGATTGACGAAAGCTGCGTTGCCGGTCGCCTGTGCGTATCCGTCAGCCATGCCGACGACGCAGGATTCCTGCAGACCCAGGATATAGGGAATGTCGTCGGGCCAGTCCCGCAGGAAGTTCAGCTCTGTCGAGCCGGGATTGCCGAACACACGATCGATCTTCAGCGAGCGCAACAGATCGAGTGTCGCCCCCCTGACAGAAAGGGACCGCCACGCAATGGTATCGTTTTTGTTCATATCGTCATGTCCGATGCGGGGCGGAAGTCGCCGGTCACTCGGTGCTGGCGCGTGCGGCGTCCAGGGCGGAATCGACCGGAATGTTGATGCGGCTTTGGAGCGGGCGTGCTGCCGCCGCTCAGAATGGATAATGCTTCGGCGCCGTTTCGACCGTGATCCAGCGCAGCTCGGTAAACTCGCTGATGCCGGCCTTGCCGCCGAAGCGCCCGTAACCGCTCCCTTTGGTGCCTCCGAACGGCATCTGCGCCTCATCGTGCACCGTGGGGCCGTTGATGTGGCAGATACCGCTTTCGATACGCTTGGCGACCGACAAGGCGCGCGCGATGTCTCGGCCGAACACCGCGGCCGCCAAGCCGTATTCGGTGTCGTTCGCGATCCTGATGGCTTCCTCGACGCCATCGACGCGGATGACCGAGACGGAGGGGCCGAAGGATTCTTCACTGTAGATCCGCATCGCCGGCGTGACGTGATCGACAACGGTCGCGGGCATGACGGTGCCCGCGACGCCCCCTCCGGCGACCCGTTTCGCTCCATGCCTGACGGCATCTTCGACCAGTGCCTGCGCGCGTTGGGCGGCGGCGCTGCCGATCATCGACCCGATTACGACATTGCCGGTTCGCGGGTCGCCATGTGGGAGTGACTGCGTTTTCGCCGCCAGTTTACTGACGAATTCGTCGGCGACGCTGGCATCGACCACCACCTTCTCGGTCGACATGCAGACCTGGCCCTGGTTGATGAATGCGCCGAAGGCGGTGGCGTTCACGGCGGCGTCCAGATCGGCGTCGTCGAGCACGATGAGCGGCGCCTTGCCGCCGAGCTCCAGAAGAACCGGCTTCAGATGTCGCCCGGCCACTTCGGCGATCAATTTCCCGACGCGCGTGGAGCCCGTGAAGTTGATCCGCCGCACCGCAGGATGGGCGATCAGTGCCTCGACGATCTCGGCGGCGTCTTCCGGTGCGTTCGTGACGATGTTGACGACTCCGGCGGGCAGCCCCGCATCTCGCAGCACGTCGACGATCAGGCGATGCGTGCCGGGGCAAAGCTCGGACGCCTTGAGAATGACGGTATTGCCGCAAGCCAGCGGCATGGCGATGGCCCGCACACCGAGGACAATCGGCGCATTCCAGGGTGCCATCCCGAGGCAGACCCCTGCGGGCTGCCGCACCGCCAATGCCAGGCAGCCTTGTTCGTCGGATGGGATCACCTCGCCCGTGATCTGCGTCGTCATCGCCGCGGCTTCACGGATGATGCCGGCCGCGAGCTTCGTGTTGAAACGGGCCCAGATCGCAGTAGTACCGATCTCGGCGATCATTGTCCGGACGAATTCGTCCTGCCGCGCCTCGAAGAGATCCGCCGCCTTGAGAAGAAGCGTGCGC
Organism: Allobosea sp. NPDC003192; assembly: GCF_050275675.1. Lineage (NCBI taxonomy): Bacteria > Pseudomonadati > Pseudomonadota > Alphaproteobacteria > Hyphomicrobiales > Alloboseaceae > Allobosea > Allobosea sp. NPDC003192. Next base: position 94,712 of record NZ_JBNNPK010000021.1, on the reverse strand, counting down.
CGTTGATTTGGACCGATGCTGGACCATGCGCTGAAAGCCGCTTGCGCAGCATCGGCAACAGCGATCGCCTCGGCGACGGTGGCCGCCGGGGCGCGCGTGGCAACTTCGCCAGTCAAGGGGTTCAGCCGATCAAAGGTCCGGGCGGGCTGTGTGCCGCCGCGGGTCGCCATCTCAGCTTCCATATCTCTCTCCCGCTCTCATTTTTGCAGCCCAGGTCGAACGGAGCGCCGTGGCGATCGGAATTGCGCATTCGCCGATCGGTCGCGGATCAAGCCTGGGGGCCTTTCCAAAAATAGGAAGGTAGCCTGACTAAAATGTCAAGCGCGGCCTGATGCCCATTGTTTTCGCGGTGTGTCGATCGCGGCCTGTTTCGGCCTTTGCCCATCCTGCTCACGCGACAGGGCTTAAGTGCGCGGAAGGTCGTCCGCGCTCTGCAAGTTCATCTATCGGAGAGTGATCTGGCCCTGCTCACGGATCAGAACGACGGGCGGCCGATCCGACTGTCGATGGCACCTCAATCCCGTTCCTTCCTGCTTCGCGCCGGCGCGTCAGTAGGCGAGGCGGCCATTGCTGATGCGCTGTTTCAACCCGGATTGCTGCTCCCGGATACTGCGGACCTCGGAGACCGCCAGTGCCGCCGAGGGCGATGCGACGGCCCTTGCCGCCGAGCCGACGAGGTTGGCGGTGCCGATGGCGACACCGCCGACCTGGCCGATCAGGTCGGCCCGGTCCGACTGCAAGGACTGGCCTGACAGCGTTCGCCCCAGCACAGCGACCATTTCGGGACTGTCGGCGAAGGCGTTGTGGCCGAGGGGATCCGCAGAGGTTGCGGTGCTGGTGTCGATCACCCTGATGCCGAGCAGCTTGGTGATTTCGGCATAGGGGCCGAGATCGGCGCCGCCGACCCGGCTGACCCCGCCGGAGATCCAGCGCGAAAACTCCAGTGCTCGGTCGGCAGTCGAGGCGAGTATCGTGAAGCGGGGCGGCTTGTGGCCGATCTCGATCATCTGGCGCCGAAATACGTCGACATCGATATCCGGTGAGGCCAGCACGACATCCTTGACCTTCGCGGGAATGGCGCCTTCCCGCATCGCAACGCCTCGCAGCGCCTCCATCGTCAGCCAGGTCCCCATCGAATGGGCGAGGATCGTGACCTCGCCGACATCCGGGCTGCGCGATGCCTGGACGATCAGCTCCTCGAGGGCGCGCCGCGAATAGGTGGTACTCTCCTTGTCGTAGAGATAGTCGAAGACACTGGCGCGGGAAGGCCAGGTGAACAGGATCGGCGCCGCGGTGATGCCGGCATCGTGCTTGAGCTGGGCCAGGCGGAAGACGGCGTCGGCATAGGTATTGTTAAAGCCGTGGACAAAGATCAGCGCCTGCCGCTTGGCGTTACGGTTTCTCCTGAACCAGTCGAGGATTTGCCGCTCGGACGGCGCCCTGCGCACGCCGAGCACCGCAAACTCCCGCTTTGGATCGGGTAGTGCGCGCGCCGGCCACTGAATCTCGCCGAGCTTGCGGCTGCGATCGGGCGGGATCGAAACCTGGATACTGTCGAAGGAGATGGCGTCGCCACGCTCGCCGGAATAGAGCAGGCCTGGATCGGCGTCGGGCTGGCGCGTCGTTACGACCAGCATCTCGACCCGGCTGGCCTCCGCAGCCGCCGGGACGGGACGGAGCACATCCTCCTGTCGTGTCGCGCAGGCCGTCGCCAGGACGAGAAGGGGCAAGAGCCCGAGCACCCGCGCCAGGCGCCGGAGGGGAGCAGGGGGGCGCAGTCCGGTGGCGATGTAGCGGTCGGTCATCTCGAATCCGGCTCCATTGCGTCGAGGAGGGAGCGACGGCTCAGTGCGCCGGCGCGGATTCGGCGGTCGCGGGCCCGACGAGCTCCTGCTCGGCCTCTCGCTTCGGCTCCTCCAGGCGGAACCAGGCGACGTAGAGCGCCGGCAGGAACAGCAGCGTCAGCACCGTCCCGACGATGATCCCACCCATCATGGCGTAAGCCATCGGGCCCCAGAAGACTTCGCGCGCGATCGGGATCAGCGCCAGGCTCGCGGCTGCGGCCGTCAACATGATCGGGCGCATCCGATGCTCCGTCGCCTCGATCACCGCTGTCCAGCCGTCGACGCCCTCCTCGCGCAGATGCTCGATCTGGATGACGAGAATGACCGAGTTGCGGATCAGGATGCCAACTAGCGCCAGCACGCCGAGGATGGCGACGAAGCCGAGCGGAGCACCGCTCGGCACGAGGGCGGCGACCACGCCGATCAGCCCCAGCGGCGCGACAACGACGACAAGGAACAGCCGCTGGAAGCTCTGGAGCTGGATCATCAGGATCGTGAAGATCGCGAAAAGCATGAGCGGCACGATCGCGATGATCGGGCCTTGGCCCTTGGCGCTTTCCTCAACGGAGCCGCCGGTGACGATCCTGTAGCCGACCGGCAAGGTCTCGCTGATCTGCGTCAGCGCCGGCGTGAGCTGCTGAACGACCGTTGCCGGCTGCAGCGCCGTCGTCACGCTGGCCTTCACCGTGACCGTGGGCAGGCGGCCGCGCCGCCACACCACCGGCTGCTCGGATTCGTAGCGGAAATTGGCCACAGCCGCGAGCGGCACGGTCTTGCCCGAGCTGGTCTGGATCTGCAGGTTCTGCAGCGTGTCGATCGAGGAGCGTTCATTGTCGAGCGCCCGGCCGACGACATTGATGAGGTAGATGCTGTCGCGGACCTGGGTCGCCGTTGCGCCGCCGACGACGCTGTTCAGCGCTGTCGCGATCGTCTCGGAGGTGATGCCGAGCTGGGCCGCCTTGTCCTGCAGCACATCCACCTTCACGACCCGGCCAGGCTCGTTCCAGTCATAAACGATGTCGCCGAGATTGGGGTTCTGCCCGAGCGTGGCCGCGACGCGCTGCGCCAGCGTCCTGACCGTCTGGATGTCGGGGCCGCTGATCCGGTACTGCACCGGCCGGCCGACCGGCGGGCCGATGTCGAGCAGATGCACGAAGGCGTCTGTGCCGACGAATTCGCGTGCGAGGACATCCTTGAGCTTGGTGCGCAGCCGCTCGCGTGCTGCAAGATCATGCGTCACGATGACGATCTGGCCGAAATTCGGGCTCGCCGGCTGTACGTCGTAGGACAGCACGAAGCGCACCGCGCCCTGGCCGACATAGGAAGACCAGCGTTCGATATCCGGCTCGCCGATGAGCGCGATCTTCTCGAAGCGGTCCATCTGCGCACGGGTCTCGATGATCGAGGCGTTCTGCGCCACGGTCCAGTCGACGATGAGCTCGCGCCGGTCGGAGGAGGGGAAGAACTGCTGCTGCACGAAGCGCATGGCGCCGATGGAAAGCGCAAACAGCAGCACGGTCGCGGCGATGGTCAACCATTTCCGGCGTACGCAGAGGCGCAGCAGCGCGTTGAAGGCTCGGGTGAAGCGACCAGGTCCGTCATGGTGCTGCTTCATCGTCTTGGGCAAAAGGTTGACGCCGAGCAGTGGGACGAAGAGGACCGCAACGATCCAGGACACCAGCAGCGAGACGGCGATCACGACGAAGAGCGTGAAGGTGAACTCGCCCGCGGCGCTGCTGTTCAGGCCAACGGGGATGAAGCTCGCGACGGTGACGATCGTTCCGGTGAGCATGGGGAACGCCGTCGAGGTGTAGACATAGGTCGCTGCCTTGGTGAGCGTGTCGCCGACCTCGAGTCGCGCGACCATCATCTCTACCGCGATCATGGCGTCGTCGACCAGGAGGCCCAGCGCGATGATCAGGGCGCCGAGCGAGATGCGCTGCAGCGAGATCCCGAATATCTCCATGAAAACGAAGGTGATGGCGAGCACGAGCGGAATCGTCAGCGCGACGACGAAGCCGGCGCGCATGCCGAGGCTGAGGAAGCTGACGATCAGCACGATCGCTACCGCCTCGAACAGCGCTTTGGTGAAGCCGCCGACCGCCTCTTCGACGATGGCCGGCTGGTCCGACACCAGATGCACGCCGATGCCGATCGGCAATTCGTTCTCGACCTTCGTCATCTCAGCCTTCAACGCCTCGCCGAAATGCAGGAGATTGGCGTTCGGCTTCATGCCGATGGCGAGCCCGATCGCCGGCTTGCCGCCGACACGGAAGAGCGATGTAGGCGGATCGACATAGCCGCGGCTGATGGTGGCGACATCGCCCAGGCGGAAGAAGCGGTCGTTGATCCGCAGGTTGATGGCCCGCAGGCTGTCTTCGGAGGTGAACTGGCCACCGACGCGCACGCTGATGCGTTCGCCTTGCGCCTCGACCGTGCCCGAGGGCGAGATCGCGTTCTGGGCCCTCAGCGTATCGACGACCTGCTGCTGCGTCAGGCCCAGCGCCGCGATCTGGCGTGTCGAGAATTCGAGAAAGATCACCTCGTCCTGCGCGCCGACGAGATCGACCTTGCCGACATTCGGCACGGTCAGGACCTTAGCACGGACATTCTCGACATAGTCGCGCAATTGCCTGTGGGTGAAGCCGTCGGCGGTGAAGGCGTAGATGTTGCCGTAGACGTCGCCGAAGCTGTCGTTGAAGCTCGGACCGACGACGCCGTCCGGGAATTGGGTCTTGATATCTGCGATCATGTTGCGGACTTTGGCCCATATGGCCGGGATGTCCCTGGCCTTGGTCGTGTCCTTGAGGTTGACGAAGATCGTCGTCTGCCCCGGCATGTTGAGGCTCTTGGCGTAGTCGAAGGAGTCGAGCTCCTCGAGCTTCTTCTCGATGCGGTCGGTGACCTGGCCGATTACCTCCTCAACGGTCGCGCCGGGCCAGCGTGCCTGGATGATCATTGTCTTGATGGTGAAGTCGGGATCCTCGGCCCGGCCGAGGTTGAAGTAGGAGAACAATCCCGCGAGCGAGGCCACGATCATGAAATACCAGACGAGCGAGCGGTGCTGCAGCGCCCAATCGGAGAGGTTGAAGCGCTTCACCGGACGATCCCTTCCTCGAACTTGACGCTCTGCCCTTCGGACAGGCTGTTGACGCCGGCGACGACGATGCGTGCTCCGGCCGCCAACTGCCCGACGATCCGGGCCTTGCCGTTGCTGCGCTCCGTCAGCTCGACCGGGACCGAGCGCACCGTCCCGGTGCCCGGATCGAGCAGCCACAGAAGCGTCTTGCCGTCCCGCTCGCGCAGCGCTGCGGCGGGTATGTCAAACACCGCCTGCGCAGCAGCAGGCATCGTCGGCCTTACTGTGATCGTGGCGCCCAGTCGGAAGGCATCGACGCTCTGGTCGAGCGTGATCTTGACCCGGCGAGTGCGTGTCGCGGCATCGGCCTGCGGAGCGATCTCGCGCAACTGGCCGGTCGCAGCGATGGAGGGGGCCGCCTGCAGGCGGATCGCAAAAGGCTCGCCCTGGCGCAGTGCGCGCGCCGGGCCGTCGGGAATATCGACGACGGCCTCCCGGACATCGGTTCGCGCGATCGTCATGACCTTCTGGCCGGCGGTGACCATTTGGCCGACCTCGGCGTTGACGCTGGTAACAACGCCGAACTCGTCTGCCGTTAGCGTCGCATAGCCGCGCTGCTCGCGGGCCTTGTCGAGGCTGGCCTGGGCCTGCTTCACGCCGGCGCTCGCAGCCTCCAGTGACTGTTTGGCGCTGTCGAGATCGGCCTGGTTCGCGATCTGCTTGGCGAACAGCGTGCTGATCCTGACCTCGGCGGCCGAGGCGTTCGCGAGCTGCGCCTGCGCCTTGGCGAGATCGGCTTCGCTGCCGCGTACGGCGAGATCCAGCAGCAGAGGGTCTATCTGCGCCAGCACCTGCCCCGGGGCGACGACGTCGCCGACATCGACCTGGCGCGAGACCAGGCGGCCGAGAACGCGAAAACCGCGGTCCGTCTGGAAACGGGGCTGAATCGTGCCCGCAAAGCCGATGCTCCTGTCTTCCTGCGGCTTGACCACGACGGAGAGGACGGGCCGCGGCGGTGTCTGCGCCTTGGTGGCGTCACCCTCGGCGTTGCAGCCGGACAGCACACAGGCGACGGCCACGGTCGTGGGGAGAACGAGCGTATGCCTCATTTTGCGCCCTCCTTCAGATGTTGCGAGTCCGCCACCAGCGGATTGACGATCTGGCCAGGGCTCAGCAACTGTGTGCCGGCCGTCACGACGATGTCGCCGGCCTCCAGCCCGTCGCGGACCAAGAGCTCGCCGGTCCGATAGCTCTCGACGGTAATCGGCCGGATCGCGGCGGCATGGCTGCGCGAATCCACAGTCCAGACGGCGGGCTCCCCGTCCCGGGTGAAGAAGGCGGTCGCCGGCAAGACGAAGACATTGTCGGGCTTGAACCGGCCGATACCGGTAACGGCTGCGCCCAGCGTCATGCCGGGGGGCGGTGACTCGATGGCGATCTTGACACGCACGGTCCCGGTCGCGGGGTCGATCGCGGGGGCGATCTCGCGCACCTTGCCGGTGGCGCGTACCGTCGGGTTGGAGACGAGCGCAAGTGCGATGGTGTTGTCGGCCGGGCGCTGGGCCAGCAGCCCCTCATAGACGTCGAAGACCGCGTCGCGCTCGCCATCGCGGGCGATGGTGAAGACCGCCTGCGCCGCCTCGACCACCTGTCCAGCCTCGGCGTTGCGCGCCACGACGACGCCTGACGCGTCCGCCGTCAAGGTCGTGTAGACGAGCTGTTCCTTGGCCGTTCCGAGATTTGAGCGGGCGGCGTCGAGCGTCGCGCGCGCCGCCTGCATGGCCTGCTGCGCGTTGTCGTAATTGGTTTGGGTGGTGAAACCATTGGCCAGCAGGGATTTCTGGCGCTCGAAGGCGGCCGTCGTCTGGCGCAACGTCGCCTCGGCCGATTGGACGCCCGCGGTCATGGAGACGAGGTCGGCCTTCTGCTCCTGCGATTCCAGCCGCGCCAGAACCTGGCCCGCCTCGACATGGTCGCCGACCTCGACGAAGCGCTCGGCAATCCGGCCGGTGAAGCGGAAGGCCAGGTCGCTCTGGATGCGGGCCTTCACCTCGCCGGTCAGTCCAACGGACAAGGCGCGCTGCGAAGCAGCGACGACCTGAGTCCTGACGGAGATCGGGGGATGGGCGGCTTGCTTCTCCTCCTCACCGCATGCGGCAAGTGCCAGGGCTAAGCCGCTTGCGAGGAGGGCAATGGACGGCTGGGGAACGCGAAACGTCATAGGTCATCCATCAAATCTGAACTGAACCGTTCAGTTCGATTTGCGCCCATGCGCTCATTGTGTCAATAGCAAACTGAACGGTTCAGTTCAGGGGGAATGAATGAGTACAGTGTCGAGGGCAAGCGACCCGGTCGATGGCCCCCCCTCAGCTCGTTCGAGCCGGAAAGTGGACGCGATCCTCGCTGCTGCTCGCGAACTGTTTGTCGATCACGGGTTTGATGCGGTCACAATGGATATGATCGCCAGACAGGCGCCAGTGTCGAAGGCGACCCTCTATGCGCATTTCGCCAGCAAGGAAGAGTTGTTCAGCGCGGTGGTGGTGGGCGAGGCGAAACGGCTTACCGAGGAAGTCTGGCGGATTGCTCCCGAGAGCGACGACGTCGTAGCTGTGCTGAGGCGCGTTGCTGAGAAATTCGTCGATATCTTTCTGTCGGAACAAACCATGTTCCTGCAGCGTGCCGTGATCGGAGTCGTGCCGAGATTTCCGTCGATCGGCGTGGCGATCTTCGAGAGCGGCCCCAAGGTGCTTACTGAGCGTCTGGCAAAATTTCTCTCGACAGCTCATGAACGGGGGCTGCTGAACATCTCGAATCCGACCTTAGCTGCGACCCAGTTCCTGAGCGTCGTGAGAGGGGACCTAGACATTCGCGGTTTGGTACTGCGCATCGGACCTCCCGATCGTGCCGAGGTGGAGGAGCAGATTGGCGCCGGGATCGACCTGTTTCTTCATTATTACGCGCGGGGCGGGCGGTAGCGATCGAAATTTTATTTCCGGATGTAGGAAACAAGCGCGGCGCTCGTCAGAGAGCGTGGTTCTTGATCGGCGACCTCCGCCCGGTGCGACGAGTACGGTTTCCTGTTCTATGCGGGCCGCAAGAAGGGCAGCATCCGCCGCCGCGGCGTGAACATCTCCGCCTGGGAGGTCCGAGCGAATTCGGCGACGACGATCTCAAGCTCTTCATCTGTCCGGTACCGGGGTGGAAGCCGACGAGGCGGGTCGTTCGCACCGCCTGGAACGGGGCTGATCCTCTTATCCTGCGGCACCAATGCGCACACCCATTCGCATTTTGATGCACTGGCCACCTCGAATGAGATCGTCGACGCGCGGCTGACGATTTTGGAGCATGCTCTACGCGGCCGCAGGGAATGAGAGCAGAACGCCAAGCAGCGGCAACCTTCAAGAATCCGCGTCGAGCAAAAGCGGCTGAGGCTGCGCCGTCGCTACGCCGCGCGTTCGAAGGATGCGACGAAGTCGGCGAGACGCTCGCCCTGGATCAGGACATGGTCCTTCAGCACTCGTTCCGCAGCCTCGCTGTCACCAGCACGAATCGCATCGACGATCGCCTGATGCTCCGCAAGTGATGTCGCAACCCGGCTACGGGCTCGTAGCTGGAGACGGCGATAGGGCTTCAGGCGGGTGTGCAGCTGGCGCGCCTGCTCGGCGAGAAACGCGTTCTGGCAGGCCTCGTAGATCGCAAGGTGGAAGCGCTCGTTGGCGTAGTAGTAGGCGTCGGGGCTTCCCTCGGCGGCGTTCTGCACGCATTCCTCGTGTGCGGCCTCGAGTTCCTGCTGCTGCGCGTCGGTGATCCGGCGAGCAGCGAGCGCTCCGCACATGCCCTCCAGTCCGGCCATTACCTCGAACCGCTCGATCACGTCCTTGAAGCTCAAGGACGCGACGAAGGCGCCGCGGCGCGGCTGCAGGACGACCAATCCGGTGGAGGCCAGCTGCATGAAGGCTTCACGGATGGGGGTACGCGAGACTTCGAAGCGCGTGGCGAGGCTCTGCTCGTCGAGCCGCTCCCCGGGGCGGAGCCTGCCCGTCACGATTTCGTCCTCGAGGACGTCCCTGAGGCTCTGTGCGCGTCTCATCTCGTTTCCTGCCTGATGCATGGTAGCGCGGCCGTCTGCAATCCGACAGGGAAATTATCGTATACAAGATAATTGACTTTGCATTCATAAAATGCTTTTCATGATGCAAATCTAACTAGGGGGTATCCTGCGCAACCCTCGCCGACGGCCAAGGCCGCCAGCCAACGGCGCAGGGAGGAAACGACAACAACGGGGTCGCCATGTCGTCGCAGATGCTCTCGATCTACGCGCTCGCAGTCATGTTCGTGGTCGCCACGATCTTGCCGATCAACATGGGGGTCCTGGCCTTCGTCGGTGCCTTCCTGGTCGGCACCCTGGCGGCGGGCATGACCGCGAACCAGATCATCGCCGGCTTTCCCGGCGGGCTGTTCCTGACGCTGGTCGGGATCACCTTCCTGTTCGCCATCGCGCAGAACAACGGCACCATCGACTGGCTGGTCCGCCTGGCCGTGCGTGCGGTCCGCGGCCGGATCGCCGCTATCCCGTGGATCATGTTCGGCGTTTCCGCCCTGCTCACCTCGGTCGGCGCGGTCAGCCCCGGTGCGGTGGCGATCATCGCGCCGATCGCGCTCGGCTTCGCGCTGAAATACAAGATCAATCCGCTGCTGATGGGCTTGATGGTGATCCACGGCGCCCAGGCCGGCGGCTTCTCGCCGATCAGCATCTATGGCGGCATCACCAACCGCATCGTCGCCAAGGCGGGCCTGCCCCTCAACGAGATCGCGACCTTCCTGGCCAGCTTCGGCGTCAACTTCGCCGTCGCGCTGCTGCTCTTCTTCGCCCTTGGCGGGCGCAGGCTCCTGTCGGCAAGAGCCGAGATGCCTGCTTCTGCCGCGGCGGCGCACACGACCAGGAGCCTCGCCCTTGCGGTGCCGGGTTCGGTGACGAGTGCCCGCCCGGCTGACGCCCAGGCCTATGGCGACGCGGAGTTCGAGGCGGCCAGCGAGGAACGGCTCATCGCGAAGCAAGAGAACGACCCGGCTGCCGCTGCCGGGCTGGAAGACCGGCCTGCGCCGGGACCGCACTGGTACCGCGTCCTCACGCTCGCCGGGATCATCCTGCTCGCCGTCCTGACGCTCGCCTACAACCTCGATATCGGCTTCGTGGCGATCACCATCGGCCTGGCGCTCTCCCTGATCGCGCCGAACCTGCAGAAGCGCGCGATGGGGCAGGTCTCCTGGCCGGAGATCATGCTGATTACGGGCGTGAGCACCTATGTGGTGGTGCTCGAGAAGATGGGGACCATCTCCTTCGTCGGGGACAGCGTCGCGACGCTGGCCTCGCCGATGCTCGCGGCCCTGCTGCTCTGCTTCATCGGAGCGGTCGTCTCGGCCTTCGCCTCGTCGACTGCCGTGCTCGGCTCGCTCATCCCGCTCGCCGTCCCGTTCCTGCAATCGGGCACAGGCGTCGGCGCCGTCGGCTTCGTCGCCGCGATGGCCGTCGCCTCGACCATCGTCGATGTCAGCCCCTTCTCCACCAACGGCGCCCTCGTCCTCGCCAACGCCCAGGGCGTCGACCGCCAGGCCTTCTTCCAGAAGCTCATGGCCTATGGCGCGGCCGTCACGCTGATCGCGCCGATCGTCGTCTGGTTCCTGTTCGTCGTTCTGTGACCTGCTCCCGCTGCCAAAGGAGATGGACATGAAGCTCTCTCGATCCGTATCCCGGCTGGAAGCCGCACCAGCCTTCCTAGGCGACCTCATCGATACGCTGACGGAGCGGGGACGGTCCCTGCTCCGGCAGAAGGATGGTCGCGGTCTCGCCTCCGGCGGCACGTTGCCGGAGCTCGGCGAGCTGCTGCTGTCGCGGCGCGGCGAGGCGTCAGGCGTGGCGCTGGCGCAAGCCCTGGTCGCCGGCTATGCCACGGCCGATCCCGGCAAGCGCCTCGAGTTTCTGACCGCATTGGCCGATCGTTTCGGTCCGGACCAGCGCCGCATCGAGATGGCGATTGAGGCGGCTCGCAAGGATGATACGGCGGATGCCTTCGAGGACCTCCATGCTGCGGCGGAGCCGCGGCGGCAGGAACTGATCCGGCGCCTCAACCTGGCACCTGGAGGGACGTCAGCGCTGGTGCGAATGCGCGAAGAGCTGCTGGGGCATCTCGCGGATCACCCAGGGCTGAGGCGGGTGGATGCGGACTTCAGCCATCTGTTCTCGTCCTGGTTCAACAGGGGGTTCCTGGTGCTGCGCCCAATCGACTGGACCACGCCGGCCAACATCCTCGAGAAGATCATCCGCTACGAGGCCGTGCACGCGATCCGGAACTGGGACGATCTGCGCAACCGCCTCGAACCGGAGGATCGCCGCTGTTACGGCTTCTTCCACCCAAGGCTCGTCGACGAGCCGCTGATCTTCGTGGAAGTAGCGCTCACGAGGGCGATTCCCGATGCGATCGGCCCCCTGCTCGACCTCGCCCGCAAGCCGACGCCGGCATCCGAGACCACGACCGCGGTGTTCTACTCGATCTCGAACACCCAGAAGGGGCTGGGTGGCGTCTCCTTCGGCAACTTCCTGATCAAGCAGGTGGTCGAGGACCTCAAGCGCGAGTTGCCGAACCTCAAGACCTTCGTCACATTGTCTCCGGTTCCCGGCTTTGCTAGCTGGCTCGCGCGCGAGCGCAAGGCCGAAAGCTCGGCTTGGCTCGACCCGGCGGCGCGGCAGGCCTTCGCGACACTCGACGAGCCGGCCTGGCACGAGGATCCGGCCAAGGTCGAGAAAGTCAGGGCCCCCCTGCTGCAGGCGGCCGCCCATTACTTCCTGAAGGCTAAGGATGCGAAGGGCCGGCCGATCGATCCGGTGGCGCGCTTCCATCTCGGGAACGGCGCCCGGCTGGAGCGGCTGAACGCCTTCGGCGATCTCTCGGCCAAGGGCCTGAAGCAGTCGCATGGCCTGATGGTGAACTATCTCTACGCACTCGACGAGATCGAGACGAACCACGAGGCCTTCGCCGAGAACGGCAAGGTCGCGGCCTCGGCGGCCGTCCGCAAGACCCTGCGCGCCGACCTTCCGTCCCGCGACCTGGTGCAGGTGCCATGACAGCCAGCTCGCTCGAAACCCTCATGAGATCCATCATCGATCCTCGCTTCGGAGCCCTTGCCATGAACGCGAACCTGTTTGACCGGCTGGAGCGCGCGATCACCGACCCGGCCAGGGCGGCGATCACGACCGCCGCCGGCGAGACCGTCAGCTATGCCGCGCTCGTCGCGCTGGCCGGCCGTCTCGCGAATGTGCTGGTCGCCCGCGGCGTCAAGCCCGGCGACCGCGTCGCCGTCCAGGTCGAGAAATCGGTCCCGGCCATGGTGCTCTATCTCGCGACCGTCAGGGCAGGCGCCGTATACCTGCCGCTCAACACCGCCTATACGCTCGCCGAGCTGGAGTATTTCATCGGCGACGCCGAGCCCGCGCTGGTGGTCTGCGACACTGGCAAGCGCGAGGGTGTGGCGGCGCTCGCCGCCAAGGTCGGTGGGCGCGTCGAGACGCTCGACGCAAGCGGGCAGGGCACGCTGACCGAAGCTGCGGCTGCGGCGCCGGAGGCCTTCGCGACGGTGCAGAGGGCAGGTGATGACCTGGCTGCGATCCTATACACCTCGGGAACGACGGGGCGCTCCAAGGGAGCCATGCTCACGCATGACAACCTCGTCTCGAATACGCTGACTCTGAAGGATGTGTGGCGCTTCACGCGGGACGACACGCTCATCCACGCTTTGCCGATCTACCATACCCACGGCCTGTTCGTGGCCTGCAATGTGACCCTGTTCTCCGGCGCCTCGATGATCTTCCTGCCGAAGTTCGACGCCGACGAGATCCTGTCGCTGATGCCGCGCGCGAGCGCCCTGATGGGCGTACCGACCTTCTATGTGCGCCTGCTGCAGCATCCGGGGCTGACGCGGGAGACGGCCGCGGGCATGCGCCTGTTCGTCTCGGGCTCGGCGCCGCTGCTGGCCGAGACGCACCGCGAATGGAGCGCCCGCACCGGCCACGCCATTCTCGAACGCTATGGCATGACCGAGACCAATATGAACACGTCGAACCCATATGATGGGGACCGGGTACCGGGCGCGGTGGGGTTGCCGCTGCCGGGCGTCGACTTCAGGGTCGCGGATCCCGAGACCGGCAAGGAACTGGTCCGCGGTGAGATCGGCATGATCGAGGTCAAGGGGCCGAACGTCTTCAAGGGCTACTGGCGCATGCCGGAGAAGACGGCGGCGGAGTTCCGCTCGGACGGTTTCTTCATCACCGGCGATCTCGGCAAAATCGATGAGCGCGGCTATGTCCATATCGTCGGCCGCGGCAAGGACCTCGTGATCACCGGCGGCTTCAACGTCTACCCGAAAGAGATCGAAGACGAGATCGATGCCATTCCCGGCGTGTTCGAATCGGCGGTGATCGGCATCCCGCACGCCGATTTCGGCGAAGGGGTCACGGCAGTCGTCGTCCGCGCGAAGGAAGCGTCGCTGGACGAGCGCGCGATCCTGGTCGCGTTGGACGGGCGCCTCGCCAAGTTCAAGCTGCCCAAGCGCGTCCTCTTCGTCGATGAGCTGCCGCGTAACACCATGGGTAAGGTGCAGAAGAACGTCCTTCGCGAGAGGTTCGGCGGGCTCTACGAGACAGAGGCCAACAACCGGTGAGGGTCGGTCGGCGCAGGCCACCGTCGCGCGCTGCGACCGAATGCGCGGCGCCGATGTCACACTTGCATGCTCGGCATGTGCCGCCGGTGGTTCCCGTATCCGCGACACCATCCCATAAGTGAGGAGGAAGCGCTCAAGGTCCAGTGGAATCCGTATAAGGAGCTGTGCCTTGATCCTGTCTGTTCTCTATCGTTCGCTGGCCCGTACGGGCCGAGCAAGCACTCGCCTGAGGCGTCGGCTCAACCGCCTGAGCAAGGGGCGTTCCCTGCAGATCGCCCTGCTTGCAGCCCGCTTGCAGGAGGCCGACGCTCTTGTCACAAGCCATCTGCGCCGCGATGACAAGGCCGACCGGCTGATCGGCCGCCGGCTCGGCGGCTGGGCGTTCCATCGCTGAACGCGCCGTCAGTGCGCCAGCCCGCTGGAATGGCTTTCGTCGTTCCAGTCGAACGGCTCAGCTGTTCCCGCGCGGATTCAGAACATCCCTCAGATGGTCGCCGACGAGGTTTATCGCCACAACCGCCAAGAGCAGCGCGACTCCCGGATAGAAACTGATCCAGAACTTGCCCGACAGCATGTACTGATAGCCGTTCGCGATCAACATTCCGAGGCTCGGCTCGGTGACCGGCACGCCCAGGCCGAGGAAGGACAGTGTTGCCTCGAGCGCAATGGCCCGTGCGATCTGCACCGTCGCGATAACCAGAAGCGGCGTCAGGCAGTTCGGTAGCAGGTGGCGGAACAGAATCCGCGCCGACGACGCGCCCATGGCCACTGCCGCCTCGATATATTCCTTCCGGCTCTCGACCAGCGCGCTGGCCCGCGCGGTACGGGCATAGGCCGCCCACTCCACGATCACCAGTGCGAGGATGACATTGGCGATGCCCTTGCCGAGGAAGGCGAGGATCATCAGCGCGATCAGGATCGCCGGGAAAGAGAGCTGGAGGTCGACGAGCCGCATGATTGCGCTCTCGATCCGCCCGCCGGCATAGGCGGCGATCAGCCCCAGCAGCGCACCGATCGCAGCAGCAGCTGCCGCCGAAGTGAGACCGACAAGAAGCGAGATGCGCAGGCCGTAGAGGATGGCACTCAGCATGTCGCGGCCCTGGTCGTCCGTGCCGAGCCAGTAGGTGATGCCGGTCGCGGCTGCGGAGCCAGGTGGTAGTCGGCCGTCCATGATGTCGAGCTGGGTCAGATCATAGGGGTTCTGCGGCGCGATCCAGGGCGCGACGATCGCAAGCAGGACGATCACAATCAGAAGCGCCAGTCCCACGAGAGCAGTGCGGGAGGCGGTGAAAGCGCGCGCGAAGCGCCGCAGCGGTGTCGCGCGCCCGCGGGCTGCTGCCATGACGGGAGGCGCGCTCATCGCCCGCTCCTCACGCGCGGATCGAGCAGTGCATAAAGGCAATCGACGATGAGATTGATCAGCACGAACAGCAGGACGATGATCATCAGATAGGCGACGATCATCGGCCGATCGAGCACATGGATGCTGTCGATGATGAGCTTGCCCATGCCCGGCCAGGCGAAGATCGTCTCAGTAACGACCGAGAAGGCGATCACCGAACCGAACTCCAGGCCGATGACGGTGATCACCGGGGTCAGGATGTTCCTGAGCAGGTGCCTGAACACGATCGCACGCTCGGAAAGCCCCTTGGCGCGTGCGGTCCGGATATAGTCCTGCGGAATGATCTCACGTGTCTCGGCCCGCACCAGCCGCATCACCAGCGAGATCTTGAAGAGCGCGAGGTTGAGCGCCGGCAAAGCGAGATGCTGGAGACCGTCGAGAGTGAGGAACGACCAGGCGATTCCGAAAAGCTCACGCGTCTCTCCTCGACTGCCGGAGGGCAGCCAGCCGAGTTGCACAGCGAAGACCATGATCAGCAGAAGGCCGACCCAGAAGCCCGGTAACGAGAAGCCGAGGATCGAGCCGGTCATGATGGCTTTCGACAGGGGTGAGTGCGGCTTCACGCCGGCGTAAAGCCCGAGCGGAATGCCGATGGCGATCGCAAGCAGCATCGCGGTGACGGCCAGTTCCAACGTCGCCGGCAGGCGCTGCAGGATGATGCGCAACGCCGGTTCGTTGTAGACGAAGCTGCGGCCGAGATCGCCGTGGATGGCGCCGTCGAGGAAGGAGAGGTACTGCGCCCAGAGTGGCCGATCGAGGCCGAACGCAGCAATCGTCCTCAGCCGCTCGCCCTGATCGGCGTCCTGCGAGATCAAGGTCTCCATCGGGTCACCGATGACGCTGATCCCGATGAACACGATCAGCGTCATCGCCAGGACGACGAAGCAGGCCTGAAGCAGGCGGCGCAGGAACCAGGCGCTCATGGCTGGACAATGCCCTGCATGGAAGGACTGCGCGTCATCTGATCACTCGCCGAGATTGACCATTCATCGTCCACGACCTCGCAAGGCTTGGCAGCGCCGCTATCGGTCGATCCTGTACCCGGAACGCTCGAGGTCGAAGCAAGAATCGACGCTGCGGCTGAGATCGCTTTTCTTGATGCGCTGGGTCGGGGTCTTCGGAAACTCGTCGATGCCCTCGATGTAGCGCGGAATCTGGAAATAGGGCATGCGGCCCTCGCACCAGCGGATCAGCTCCAGCGGATTTGGCTCTCGTCCAGCGGTGGTGCGGACGAACAGCTTGAGGTCGTCGTCGCCGAGTTCGCTGGGAACGCCGATCAGCGCGCATTCCTCGACATCGTCATGGGTCAGGATGATGCGCTCGACCTCCCAGGCCGAGATGTTCACGCCGCGGCGACGCACGCTGTCCTTCTTCCGGCCGGCATAGAACAGGAAGCCGTCCTCGTCGCGCCGCGCCAAGTCGCCTGTCGAGAACCAGCCGTCTCTGACGAGCGCGGCGCTTGCCTCCTCCATCCGGAAATAGCCCTTGAAGGCGAGGCTCGCCTCGCGCGGCCTGATAGCGATCTCGCCGGCCTCGCCGGCCGGAACCTCTTGGCCGTCTTCAGCGAGCAGCGCCACGTCGTAAAAGGGCAGTGGCCGGCCGCAGGAACCGAGCCGCCCTTCTGGGTTAATGGTGACGAAGGTCGTCATCTCCGAGAGCCCGTAGCCTTCACGCAAGACGACGCCGAAGCGCTCCTCGAAGGTGCGCCAAACATCGATGGGGCAGCCGCCGCCCCAGGCCATCCGGACCTTGTGCTCGCGGTCGAGCGGGCTCTCGGGTTGCTTGAGGAGCAGCGGCAGCACACCGCCGAGATAGTGGATATGGGTCACGTCGTAGCGCCGGACCTCGTCCCAGAACTTCGATGCGCTGAACTTCTCGACCATGGCGAGCGTGATCGGCTCAATAAGCGCCGCAATCAGCACGGCAACCCCGGCTCCGTGATGCAGCGGTTCCCAGAGCAGAAAGACGTCACCGGCCTTCGCGCCCGTCAGCGCCAGCGTGCCCATCGGGCCGGCGCGCAGGCTGCGATCGCTCTTGAGCACGCCCTTGGGCTCGCCGGTAGTGCCCGAGCTGGGCGTGATCGCGATGATGTCGTCGGCGGCGACGGCGACCGCCGGGCGCTCGGCCGAAGCCGCATCGACCAATCCCGCGAAGTCGTGCGGACCATCGCCGCCGCGCCAGACGATCTGCAGCGCGGGCAGTCTCGCGGCGATCGGCGCGAGTGCGTCGGCATAGGCGCGATCGGCGATCAGCGCGTGTGGCTCGAAGCGGTCGAAGACGAAATCGAGCGAGGCGCCTTTCAGATGAACGTTGACGGGAATCCGGATGAGCCCGGCCTTCGCCAAGGCAAAGATGGTGACGATGTGATCGGGATGGCTCGGCAGCATCACCGCGACGCGGTCTCCCTTGCGCAGGCCGGCGGCGAGAAGAGCATTCGCCAGCCGGTTGATGCGTTCATTGAGCTCTCCGACCGTCCAGTCCTGGTCCTGGAAATGGCAATAGATGTGTGCCGAGCCCCGCGCGGCGCGGGCATCCCAGAGCTGCCCGATGGTGGCGTCGTCGATCCGCATGCTTCGTCCCAGCAACTGATTCAGAAAGATGATTATTGTTATTCAATAATCAGAATTGCATATTGATATTCGTGCTGGAGATGTGTCAAGCCGTCGGGAAAGAGGGAGCTCTGAAACCAAATGCCGGATATCGAACTGGAGCGGCGCGGCGCTGTCGCAATCGTCGCCATCAACCGGCCTGCCAAGCGAAACGCATTGAACGGCGCAGCCTGGTGCGAACTGGGCAACATCTTCAGGACGCTTCGTTCCGACAGGGAAATTCGGGCTGTCATCCTGGCCGGGCGCGGCGGCGCCTTCTGCGCGGGCGATGAGATCGGCGCCTTCGCTGCGGTGCGTGATGATCCACCGGCGCGGCAAGCTTACTGGGATGGGATCATGGCTTGCTATGCGGCCATCTCTTCCCTGCAGGTTCCGGTCATCGCCGCCGTCAGCGGCCCCTGCGTCGGCGGCGGCTGCACGCTCGCGCTCAGGGCGGACTTCCGGGTCGCCGACGCAACGGCTTGCTTCGGTGTGCCGCCCGCCAAGCTCGGCCTCGTCTACCCGGCGGAGAGTACCCAGCTTCTGGCCGCAACCGCCGGCGTCACCATGGCGCGGCACATGCTCTATACGGGTGAGCTGATCGATGCGCAGGCGGCGCGGTCCTGCGGCCTCGTCTCCGATGTGGTCGAGGGCGATGTCGTCGAGGCGGCGCTGCGCCTGGCCGAGCCGATCATCGCCAACGCGCCCCTGTCGATCCGGGCAGCCAAGCTCGCCTGCGACGCATTCCTGCACGGCCGGCTCGCCGCGGTCGCGGCTGAGGTTGCCGCTCTCTCCGACACCGCTGATCGCAGCGAGGACTATCGGGAGGGCGCACGCGCCTTCGCCCAGAAGCGCAAGCCCGTCTTCACCGGCCGCTGAAGCCTCTTCCCGCCTGGATGCATACGATGACCGTCATTTCCGTCCCCGACGACGCAAATGTCTTCGGCGCCCTGTTCGATCCGGGCAATGACCCCGGTCGAGTCTTCATGGAAACGTCTGCCGGGCGGAGGATCCGCTTCGGCGAGGTTCCCGAGATCACGGCGCGCTATGCGCGGTTGCTCGCAAAGCACGGCGTCACGAAGGGACAGCTCGTCGGCGGCGTGCTCGAGAAATCTCCCGAGGGGATCCTCCTCTATCTCGCTGCATGTCGCCTCGGCGCTGTCTATCTACCGATCCATATCGGGCTCACCGACACGGAGATTGCTCATATTGTCCGGGATGCCGAACCGGCGCTGGTGGTCTGCGATCCCTCCCGGCACGCGGCTGTGGCGGCAGCCGGAGCCCTGCAGATGCTGACGCTCGACGCCGGCGGCAAGGGCAGCCTCGCCGCGGAGAGCCGCGACCTGCCCGGGCTGGCCGATCTCACTCCGGTTTCCGCCTCCGAGCCGAACGCCATGGTCTACACCTCCGGTACGACCGGAAAGCCCAAGGGTGCGCTGCTCTCCGCCGGCGGCGTGATCTGGAATGCGCGCGCGCTCGCTGCCTGCTGGGAGATCGCGCGCGCTGACGTCCTGCTGCACGCCAACCCGATGGCTTACGGGCTCTTCGGGACGACCACCCCCATGTTGGCAGGTGGAGCATCGATGATTCTCCTGCCGAAATTCGAGACCGATCCGGTGATCGCGCAATTGCCGCGCGCCACGATCTTTGCAGGCGTGCCGACCTATTACAGCCGGTTGATGGCGGATGCCCGTTTCGACAGGCAGCTCTGCCGCAACATGCGCCTCTTCATCACCGGCTCGGCTCCAATGCGCGCCGATTCCTTCGAGGCCTTCGCGGAACGCACCGGCCATCGCCTGCTCGACCGCTACGGTCTGACGGAAGCGTTGATAGCGACCTCGAACCGCGTCGGAGATGTCCGCCGCGCGGATACGTCAGGCCTGCCCCTCGCCGGTTCCCGCATCCGGATCGTCGACGCGGACGGAACGGAGCAGCCCCCGGGCACGGTCGGGATGATTGAGCTGCGCCAGCCCCAGCCGTTCCTCGGCTACTGGCGCGATGCGGATAAGACAGTAGAGGCGTTCCGGGACGGCTGGTTCGTCACCGGCGATTTTGGCCGCATCGACGAGCACGGCTATGTCAGCGTGCTGGGGCGCGGTACCGATCTGATCATCACCGGTGGCCTCAACGTCTATCCGAAGGAAGTCGAGGCGGAACTGAACGCGCTGGATGGCGTCGCCGAGAGCGCCGTCATCGGCGTGCCACATCCGGATTTCGGCGAGGCTGTGCTGGCGTTCGTGCAACTATCCGACCCCCAGGCGGGCTTCGAGCCGGATGCGGCGATCACCGCCCTGAAGTCGTCCCTCGCTAGCTACAAGGTGCCCAAGCGGATCGAGGTGCTCGCCGAGATGCCTCGCAACACACTCGGCAAGATCCAGAAGAACCTGCTCAGGCAGCGCTTCCTCGCCGCCGTCGGCTCCGCTGCCCAGGGTTGAGGGCGGTGTCGAAGCTGTTACATCTGCGGAAGCGAACCAGAGGACCGGACCGCACAATGGCGTCGCAGCCGACGAGTCACACTTCCGCACTGTCCGCGGCCGACGGCGGAGAAGCGCTTTCGACTTCCGGTCCGGAGATCGACGAGCGCCTTTTCGTCGCATCCGTCGCCAAGGCGATGAAAGTCCTCGAAGCTTTCGACAAGTCGTCTTCGAATCTGAGTTTCTCCGACATAGCGATCCGGACAGGGCTCGGCCGCAGCGCCTCGCAGCGCTTCATCTACACGCTCGAACGTCTCGGCTATCTCGAACGCGACGAGCAGGCCAAGCGCTACTCGCTCTCCAGAAAGGTTTTCCGCTTCGTGCAGCATGCGGCCTCGTCCAACCTTGGGCTGGAGGCAGCCTACCCGGCGATGCGCGAACTCAGCGAGCGGACGCGCGAGACCATTTCCTGGGTTGAGGTCGACGGTGCCGAGATCGTCATCATCGCGACGCTGCCCAGCACCCATATCTCGTCGGTCAACCTACCGGTCGGCACGCGCTTTCCCGCGCTGTCTTCGTCCTCAGGACAGATGCTGCTCGCCCATTGCGCGCCGAGCCATGTCGAGAAGATCTGGGCCATGTCGCATCCTTCGGTCGCGCAGAGGACGAAAGCCGCGAACGCTGCCGCGATGATGGGCGTTCTCGAAACGGCGAAGACGGCGGGCTTCTCGGTTACCGAGAAGAACATGGAACAGGGCAGCATCTCCGTCTCCGCGCCGGTCCACGATCGTGCCGGCCGAGCTATCGGAGCCATCAACCTCTCGACACTGACAACCCGCTATGACCGTGGCACGGCGATTCGGGAACTGGCCCCGCTCGTCACCAAGGCCGCTCAGCGCGCGACTGAGACTCTGATTTCCTGACTATCCGGGCCACCCCCGGGTCCAGATGCACCATCCTGCTCGGCGCGGCTTGCCTCACCGTGTTCCTGCACATGTCCGACGAATAGCGAAACCCATTTCTTCAGCGCGTTCCCGTCTATCGGCAGGACGGCCTCGGATCTGCACGGCAGCTGCGAATCCGCCCGCAGCGTCGCGACTTGGCTTGACAGTTCATAGAAATTGTATTCGTATATTAGTTATTGCAATACAATAATACGGGGATGAGACATGTTCCGGTCCATCGTTACGCCCATGCGGCGTCTCGCGCTGGCGTCTACTCTCATGCTGGGCCTTGGCGTGCCGGCGGCATTGGCGGAGAAGCTCGCCATCGGCATTGGCGGCTCTGTGAACTCGCTCGACCCGCACTTCTACAGCACGACCCCGAACAACCTCGTCGCGTTCCATATCTTCGACCGGCTGGTGCATCGCAGCTCCGATGGCAAGCTGACGCCCGGCCTCGCCACCGAATGGCGCGCCGTCACCCCGACGACCTGGGAGTTCAAGCTGCGCGAAGGCGTGACGTGGCATGACGGCAAGCCTTTCACCGCCGACGACGTCGCTTTCACCCTGAAGCGCGCCATCGATGTGCCCAACAACCTCGGCGGCTTCGCCGGTATCATCAGGCCGATCAAAAACGCCGAGGTGGTGAACCCGACGGTGATCCGGCTCGAGACCACGAGTCCCGTTCCCAATCTGCCGAGCGACCTGACCCGCCTCGCCGTCGTCTCGCGTCACGCGGGCACCGACGCCAGCACGGCAGACTACAACAGCGGCAAAGCCGCTATCGGAACCGGCCCCTTCAAATTCGTCAGCTATACGCCCGGCGAGCGCATCGAATTTGTCCGCAACGACAATTGGTGGGGCGACAAGCCGCAGTGGACGAGCCTGCGGATCCGCCTCATCCCGAACGTGGCTGCGCGCACCGCGGCCCTTCTGTCGGGCGACCTTGATATGATCGACTCGCCATCGGCGAGCGACCTGCAGAGGCTCGAAAAGACCGATAACGTCCGCATCGCCTCGGTCGCCGGTATGCGCGTCAACTATGTGGTGCCGATGATCAAGCCCGCCGAGGACGCCCCTGCCGTCCTCGACAAGAAGGGAGCCAGGATCGACCCCTCCCCCTTGACCAATCAGAAGGTGCGTGAAGCCATGTCGTTGGCCATCAACCGCACCGGAATCGCCGAACGCATCCTGCTCGGCACCGCCACGCCGACTGGCCAATGGCTGCCACTCGGCATCATGGGCTACGACGCCAAGACGCCGGTGCCGGCTTACGATCCGGAGAAGGCGAAGCGGCTTCTGAAAGAGGCGGGCTTTGGCGACGGCTTCAAGCTGACGCTGTCCACCTCGAACGATCGCGTGCCCTACAGCGTCGAAGTCGCACAGGCCCTCGCACAGATGTGGAGCCGCATCGGCATCGAGACCACGATCGATGCAATTCCGTTCAGCGTTTACTCCTCGCGCGGGGCCAAAAGTCAGTTCGCCGCCTATCTCGGCAGCTGGAGCAACAATTCGATGGAGGGCACCGGTCTGCTGCGTGACCTGGTCGGTGTGCGCAACAAGGAGACGGGCTGGGGACTCTACAACTGGGCCCAATACTCCAATGCCAAGCTGGATGACGTCACCGCAGCCGCGATCGCGGAGACGGACGATGCCAAACGCGAGCAACTCGTGCTCGATGCTGTCAAGCTGGTCACGAGCGACGTCGCTATCATCCCACTCTATCACTTCAAGAACATTTGGGTCACGCGCGGCAAGCTCCGCTACGAGCCGCGGGTCGACGAACTCACGCTCGCGATCGATGTCCATGTGAAGTGATCAGAGCTGCCACGGTTGCCAGCAACGAACCGGAACTCCACGCCCGCCGGAGCTGCACCTGGCCGACGCCCAAATGTCAGTCAGGCGCCAGGACGATGCTGAGCGACAGCACCTTCCTGACAGAGTTTCCCGGCGCCGACGTTGCGCGGAATTCAGACTGATCCCTTTCGAGCAAGGCCACTGGAGACAGACATGACGGATTCCGTTCTCATAGAGGTGCGCGGTGCGATCGGCATCCTGACCCTCAACCGCCCGCAAATCCTCAATGCCTGGAACGCGCCGATGCGGGCCCGCCTCGTCGAGGGCCTCGACGAACTCGAGGCGAACGAGGCCGTGCGCGCCATCATCTTGACCGGGGCAGGGGATCGGGCGTTCGGAGCCGGGCAGGACCTCAATGAGACCAAGACCTTCGATCCCGACCGCGCCGAATTGTGGATGGGCGAATGGGAGCGGCTCTATGACCGCATCCGCTCGCTCTCGAAGCCGATCATCGCGGCGCTGAATGGCGTCGCTGCTGGCTCGGCCTTCCAGGTCGCGCTGCTCTGCGACCTGCGCATCGGCCATGATGGCGTCACCATGGGGCAGCCCGAGATCAATTCCGGCATCGCCTCGGTGACCGGCCCCTGGATCATGCGCGAGATGATCGGCATCGCCCGCACCATCGACCTGACCCTGACCGGGCGGATGATGACTGCCGACGAGTGCTTCCGCATCGGCCTGATCAACCGGATCGTGCCGAAGGACAAGGTAATGGAAGCGGCTCTTGCCTTGGCCGGGGAGCTGGCCGGAAAGCCGCCCGTCGCCATGCGCCTCAACAAGGCCCGCTTCCGCGAGGTCACGGAGGAGAGCTTCCGCGAGTGCCTCAAGGCCGGCATCCGCAACCAGCGCGAGGCTTACGGCACCGGCGAGCCGGCGCGGATGATGGAGCAGTTCCTGGCCGCGCGTTCCGTGCGCAAGGGCGTGTGAAGGCGCAGTCTGAGCCAGTACGTGCTGAAGCGCTGTCGGCGACGAGCGTCAGGCACTCGCGCGTATAGTCATCGACGATGGCGAGCACCCTGAAGCGACGACCGTCCGAGATCGTGTCGGAGAGAAAATCGAGGCTCCAGCGCGTATTGGCCCGATCAGGCACGAGCATGGGCCTGCGCGTGCCCAGTGCCCGTTTGCGGCCGCCGCGCCGGCGCACCTGCAACTTCTCCTCGCGATAGAGCCGCCGCAGCTTCTTCTGGTTCATCACGATGCCCTGGCGGTCCAGCATGATGTGGATCCTGCGGTAGCCGAACCGCCGGGGCTCTCCTGCCACGGCCTTCATCGAGGCGTTCAACGGGCGCTTTCGCAGCGAATGCCTGAACACCCACTGGTTCATGACGCTTGCGGACGCCGCGGAAAAGATGGAGGCTTGGCTCAGATACTACAACGAGGATCGGCCGCACGGGGCTATCGGCAACAAGCCTCCGATCCTGCTGCAAAATCCCGGCAGAGCACCCAGCCTGCCGCCGTGATCAAAGGCCGGAAACTCCAGCCTCCGGCGGTCCAGCGAATGGACTCGGATCACGTGAGTGACGGACTCTACTCAAATCTGGCGGAAGATCAGGGCTCAGGTCAGGTTTTACGGAAGTGCTGAAGACGCATCCGCGCGGAAGGTCGGGGAGACCGCCCCGGACGGCGCCGGCTCGCCGGCGCGCACCCTTTCCCGCGCGAGGGCGGAGCCCTTAGCAAATCTGTTTCGCTGACATGGCAGCCTGAGCAATTTGCCGCCCGGACTTTCAGAACGTCATCTTTCGGTCGCTAGGTGCGAGTCTAGCTGAGACAGTGCGCCAAAGACGGTCATGTTATGACGGTAGCGGGTCCGTGCCCTCGCTCAAAATAGCAAGATAGCGGCGATAGCTGAACACACGCCCACGCTTACGTCCTGTTACCTCTTCGACAATTCCGAGCCGTTCCAGATCGGCTAAGGCGGCATTGACTGTGGGCATGCTGAGGCCTGTCTGGCCGACGAACTGCCCGGCGGTGAGGAAGGGATGTAGTTGCAAGAGTTCATGGACGCGCAGTGCCGAGCCGGGGCGATCGCTTTCCGCGGTGATCCGCTCGCGATCCGATCTGAACAGGTCGACGATGCGCGTTGCGGCATCGAAAGCCTGGTTCGCAGTTTCGGCGACGCCCGCCAAAAAGAACTCAAGCCAAGCCTCCCAGGCGCCGCGCTCGCGCACCTCCTGCAGGAGACGATAATAGTCGGCCCTGTGCGTTTTCAGATAGAGGCTGAGATAGAGCAGCGGCCGTCGCAGCACTCCATGAACGCAGAGAAACAGCGTCACCAGCAAGCGGCCGATGCGGCCATTGCCATCAAGGAAGGGATGGATCGTCTCGAACTGCACATGTAGCAACCCGGCCTTGATCAGCGCTGGGAGCCGCGACCGGTCTTCATGCATGAAGGCTTCGAAGGCAGCGAGAGAAGCGTCGAGCTCCGTCACAGGTGGCGGGACGAACAACGCGTTGCCGGGGCGGGTGCCGCCGATCCAGTTCTGGGAGCGCCGGAACTCGCCTGGGTTCTTTGTGTCGCCGCGACCGCTTTGCAGGAGGCGGGCGTGCATCTCTCGAATGAGCCGGAGCGAGAGCGGGAGCTGATCCAAACGCTCGAGACCGAACATCATGGCATCGACGTAATTCGAGACCTCGCGAATGTCGTCGATTGGCTGGCCAGACTGCGCTTCCGTCTCGAAGCGCAGAAGATCGCTCAGCGTCGACTGCGTCCCTTCAATCTGCGAGGAGAGCACCGCCTCCTTGCGCACATACATGTAGAGGAAGAGTTCTTGGCGCGGCAGCAGCGTGGTGATGCCGTCGAGCCGGCCGAGTGCCCGCTCGGCCAGGCTCAACTGCGGTAAGAGGGCGAGAATGTCGATCGGCGGCTGTGGCGGAAGGGCGGGCGGCACGAAGGCGCGGACGACATCGCCTCCGACAGGCGTGTCGATGAAACGTCCTAGTCGCGAATCGAGGGGGGGAGCGTCAACCATGCAGGCACTATCGATGGTGGGCTCTATTTAAGCAATTGCCAGTTGGCTTAATTAATGATCCTGCTAAGGTAAGCGCGCTTAAATAGCGATGTGCTGGATCGAAGGGAGCACGGGAGCGATGCCGACCATGCTGTCCGCAGCAAAGGCGATTGTCCTCAGCAAGGCGCTCGGCACCACTGCATCGGCCCCGACGAGCCGGCCAGAAAGCCGAATGTCTGCTGCATCGCACAACGCGGCAAATGCTTTCTGCTGCTTCCCCCCTGCTTCCCCGGCGGGGCCAGAGGGGGTGGGGAAGCAGAAAACGCCCCGAAGGGCGTCTGCTAAGAGCTTGATTTTATTGAGATTGTCTGGAGCGGGCGAAGGGATTCGAACCCTCGACCCCAACCTTGGCAAGGTTGTGCTCTACCCCTGAGCTACACCCGCATCCGAGACAGTCGCGCCGTGTTGGCGGCGCGGCCGGGTTATTGCCCCAAAGCGACGGGAAGCGCAAGCGCCTTGTTGCAATTTTCTGATCGTCACGTGACAGCCCGGCAAAACAGCCCGGAAAATGCGGCTGTTTCGGGGGATGCTTCCTGCCATGAGGATAGCCGTATCGTCCCAGCAGTCGATATGGCGGATGCGAACCCGTCATTCCGGAGGCGACTCGCTGGCTCCCACGTCCGGCGAAATGCAGTGCGCGCAACGGAGCGGCAAGATCGGCACGCTTCTTTCGCGCCTCGCGTCGCTTGCCTGCGCGGGCCTGCGGCCTTAGGCATCGGCTCGTTCTCATTCCCTATTGGCTGCCCATGCCCACGCCGCTCTCTCCCGACGACCTCATCGCAAGACTCGACGAGCTCGGCATCAAGACCGAGCGGATCGACCACGTCGCCGTCTTCACCGTCGCCGAATCGAAGGAATTGCGCGGCAAGGTTCCCGGTCACCACACCAAGAACCTGTTCCTGAAGGACAAGAAGGGGCGGATCTTCCTGGTCTCGGCGCTGGAGAGCACGCGGATCGACCTGAAGCGGCTGCACGAGCGGCTCGGCGCCAGCGGGCGGCTGTCCTTCGGCTCGGCCGAGCTGCTGATGGAGAAGCTCGGCGTCACGCCCGGCTCGGTCACCGCCTTCGCCGTGGTCAACGATCATGCCGGAGACGTCACCATGGTGCTCGATGCCGCCCTGATGGATGGCGGGCGCCTGAATTTCCATCCGCTGGTCAACACGGCGACGCTCGGCATCTCCAGGGACGACATGCTCGCCTTCCTGCGCGCGGTCGGACACGAGCCGATGATCATTGACCTTCCGACGCCGCCGGACGATGGACAGAACGGCTGAAGCCACCCATCTATGGGGTGGCTCGCCATGGCGGGCATCCGGTTTTCCGAATTTCACGTCGACAGATTGCTAGGTGAAGGACGAGCCATGCTGGTCAATGGCGATGCGGCCCCGGCCAAGGGGACGATCAAGGACACGACAACGCAGGGCTTCCGCCAGGACGTCATCGCCGAATCGATGAACCAGCCGGTGCTGGTCGACTTCTGGGCGCCATGGTGCGGCCCGTGCAAGCAGTTGACCCCGGTGATCGAGAAGGTGGTCAACGAGGCCGGCGGCAAGGTCAAGCTGGTCAAGATGAACATCGATGAGCACCCGGCGATCCCGGGCCAGCTCGGCATCCAGTCGATTCCGGCGGTGATCGCCTTCCAGCGCGGCCAGCCGGTCGACGGTTTCATGGGCGCGCAGCCGGAGAGCCAGGTTAAGGCCTTCATCGAGCGTCTGGTCGGGCCGATGGGGCCGGGGCCGGTCGAGGAGGTCCTGGCGGCTGCGGCGCAGGCGCTCGAGGCGGGCGATGCCGCCGGCGCGAGCGAGCTCTATGCCGAGGTGCTGGCCGCCGAGCCCGAGAACATCACGGCGATCGCCGGGATGGCGCGCCTGCATCTCGACGCCGGCGACATCGAGGGTGCCAAGGGCTTTCTCGCCATGGTGCCGGAAGCGAAGGCGCAGGATCCGGCGGTGGCTGCCGTCCGGGCTGCGGTCGAACTCGCAGAGCAGGCCGCCTCGCTCGGCGACACGGCCGAACTCGAAGCCAAGCTCGCGGCCAATCCCAGGGATCATCAGGCGCGGTTCGACCTCGCTCTGGCCCTGAACGCCCGCGACAAGCGCGAGGAGGCGGTCGACCATCTGATCGCGATCATCAAGGCCGACCGCAAATGGAACGATGACGGCGCCCGCAAGCAGCTGCTGCAGTTCTTCGAGGCCTGGGGGCCGATGGACGAGCACAGTGTCGCCGGGCGGCGCAAGCTGTCGGGCCTGCTGTTTTCGTGAGGAGAGGGGAGCGCACGCCGATGGGCATGAACGCGGTCTACTCCGGGCCGGGTGACTGCCCGGCGGTGATCCCGCTCTTTCCGCTCGCCGGCGCGCTCTTGCTGCCGCGCGGGCAGATGCCGCTCAACATCTTCGAGCCGCGCTATCTTGCCATGATCGACGATGCGCTGCGCACGCACCGCGTCATCGGCATGATCCAGCCCGAGCCGGAGAACGGCCGCCAGGCGCAGGCACCGGGACTGCTTCAGGTCGGCTGCATCGGCCGGATCACCCAGTTCGCCGAGACGGGCGACGACCGCTACATCATCACGCTGACCGGCGTCTCCCGCTTCCGGCTCGAGGAGGAGCTCTCGGTCACCACACCCTATCGCCAGGGGCGCGTCTCCTATGGCGACTTCGTCGTCGATTTCGAGGCGCGCGCCGGCGAGGACGAGGTCGACCGCGCCGGCCTGCTCAAGGCGCTGCGCAGCTTCGCCAAGGCGAACGAGCTCAAGATCGACTGGAAGGGCGTCAACGAGGCGCCGAACGAGGCGCTGGTCAATGCGCTCTCGATGATGTGTCCGTTCGGGCCGCGCGAGAAGCAGGCGCTGCTGGAGGCGCCGAGCCTGAAGAGCCGGGCCGAGGTGCTGGTCGCAATCACCGAGATCGAGCTGGCGCGCGGCGGCTCCGACCCGGACACGACGCTGCAGTGAGCGCCGCGTCCCTGCCTGCTGCCGGCGACCGGCCGGCGACCTATCCGCCGCGGCGCTCGGTCGTCGCCTGGATTTTCTTCGACTGGTCGGCGCAGCCCTTCTTCACCCTCGTCACCACGTTCGTCTTCGCGCCCTTCTTCGCCTCGGCGCTGGCGAGCGATCCGGCCGAGGGCCAGGCGCTCTGGGGCTATGCGACCGGCCTTGCCGGGCTCGCCATCGCGCTGCTCTCGCCGCTGCTGGGCGGCATCGCCGACCGCACCGGGCCGCGCAAGCCGTGGATCGCCGTGTTCGGCGCGATGCTGGTCGCGGGCTCGGCGATGCTCTGGTATGCGAAACCGGGATCGCCCTGGGCGGTGCCGATCGCGCTTTGCGGCTTCGTCATCGGCACGATCGGCGCGGAGTTCGCGACGATCTTCAACAATGCGATGATGACGCGCCTCGTGCCGCCGGAGCGGCTCGGGCGGCTCTCCGGTACCGGCTGGGCCGTCGGCTATCTCGGCGGCCTGGTCTCGCTGGCGCTGACGCTCGGCTTCCTCGCCGCCGATCCGCATACCGGCAAGACGCTGGCGGGCTTGTCGCCGCTGTTCGGGCTCGATGCCGCCGCGCGCGAGGGCGACCGCTTCTCGGGACCGCTCACCGCGCTCTGGTTCGTGGTCTTCGTCACGCCGATGTTCCTGCTGACGCCGGATTCTCCGCGCACCGGCATCCCGCTCAAGCAGGCGGCAGCCGGCGGCTTTTCGCATCTCAAGGCGACGATCGCCGAACTGCCCTCGCTGCCCGGGCTCGGCCGCTTCCTGCTCGCCAACATGATCTACCAGGACGGGCTGGTCGCGCTCTTCGCCTTCGGCGGCATCTACGGTGCCGGCGTTTTTGGCTGGCAGACGATCGAGCTCGGCGTGTTCGGCATCCTGCTCACCGTCACCGGAACGCTAGGGGCCTGGGCCGGCGGCAAGCTCGACGATGCGATCGGCGGCAAACCGGTGATCCTCGGGGCGATCGCCTGCCTGCTCTTCGCCTGCCTCGGCATCCTCTCGCTCGGGCCGGGGCAGGTTGCCTTCGTGATCGAAGCGGCGCCAGCGACGCCGGGTGATGGCCTCTTCGCCTCGCTGCCTGAGAAGGTCTATCTCGGCCTGGGCCTACTGATCGGTCTCGTCGCAGGCCCCCTGCAGGCCTCCTCGCGGAGCCTGCTCGCCCGGATCGCGCCGCCGGCCAGGATCGGCGAGTTCTTCGGCCTGTTCGCGCTGGCGGGGAAGGTGACCTCGTTCCTGGGGCCGACGCTGGTTGCGCTCGCGACGACCGTTTTTGCGAGCCAACGCGCGGGCCTGGCGGTGCTGATCGGCTTCTTCCTGACGGGTGCGTGGCTGATCGCGGGCGTGAAGGTGAAACGGGGCGGCTGATCCGAGGCGCGGGGAACCCTCTCCTGGAAGGAGAGGGCAGGGTGAGGTGTGGGCGGTTTGACCAGTTCCGCGAGCGCTCACCGCGGCTACGTTGCAGCTAACGATTTCACTCCGAACACCTCACCCCTGCCCCTCTCCTTTCAGGAGAGGGGTTCCGTGTTGCGCCCTATGGCAGCGCCTTGAGATATCTCACCGGCCGGCCCGGCGCCGCTGCGTTCGCCGCGTGCACGATGGCGTTCGCGTCGATGCCGAAATGGCGGTAGAGGTCGGCGACCGTGCCAGTCTGGCCGAAATGCTCGACGCCGAGCGCCTTCTGCCTGTGACCGTGGACGCTGCCGAGCCAGGCTAGCGTCGCCGGATGCCCGTCCAGCACCGAGACGATGCCGCAATCGCGCGAGAGCTCGCCCAGCAGGCGCTCGACATGGCTGGTCGCGGCGTGGTTGCCGCGCTGGCGCGCCCGCTCGGCTGCTTGCCAGCCGGCGTTCAGCCGGTCGGCCGAAGTGATGGCGAGCAGGCCGACATCGCGCCGGTCCTCACCGAGCAGGCCGACAGCCTCGATCGCCTCGGGCGCGACGGCGCCGGTATAGGCGATGACGACGGAGGCGTTCGGGCCGGGCTTCCTCAGCCAATAGGCGCCATCGATGATGTCGCGCTCCAGCTCCAGCGTCATGGCGCGCTTGGGCTGCTCGACCTGGCGGGTCGAGAGCCTGAGATAGACGGAACCGCCGGTCTCGTCGCGCAGCCAGGTGCGCTCGTCTGGGTCGCCCTCGCCATCCTTCTGCAGATATTCGAACGACCAGCGCATCATCACCGCGAGCTCGTCGACGAAGGCCGGCTCGAAGGCGCAAAGCCCGTCCTGGCTCATGCCGATCAATGGCGTCGCGATCGACTGGTGGGCGCCGCCCTCGGGCGCCAGCGTGACGCCGGCCGGCGTCGCCACCACCATGAAGCGGGCGTCCTGGTAGCAGGCATAATTCAGCGCATCGAGGCCGCGCGAGATGAACGGGTCGTAGAGCGTGCCGATCGGGATCAGCCGCTCGCCGAAGATCGAGTGCGACAGGCCGAGCGCCGAGAGGTTGATGAACAGGTTCATCTCGGCGATGCCCAGCTCGATATGCTGGCCCTTCGGCGAGAATTCCCATTTCTGCATCGAGGGGATGCGCTCGTCCTTGAAGGTGTCGGCCATCGAGGCCCGCGCGAACAGGCCGCGCCGGTTGACCCAGGGGCCGAGATTGGTCGAGACGGTGACGTCGGGCGCCGTGGTGACGATGCGGTCGGCGAGCGGGCCGCCGAGTTTCGCCAATTCGTCGAGCACCTTGCCGAAGCCCATCTGCGTCGACATCGTCGCCTGGATGCCGGCTTCGAGCTTGGCCGGGACGGGCAAAGCAGGGGCCGAATGACGCCGGCGCCCCTTGGCGAAGAAGGGCACCTTGTCGAGGAAGGCGCGGATCTCCCTTTCCGGCAGGTTAAGCCCCTCGAACAGATCCCATTCATGGCCGGGCCGGACCTTGTTGGCGGCCTTGAAGCCTTCCATCTGCTCCTTGGTCATCAGGCCGGCATGGTTGTCCTTGTGACCGGCGAGCGGCAGGCCGAAGCCCTTGACCGTGTAGGCCAGGAAGCAGACCGGCCGGTCATGCGTGATGCCTTCGAAGGCTTCGAGCAGCGAGGGCAGGTCGTGGCCGCCAAGATTGCACATCAGCGCCGAAAGCTCGGCATCGGAGCGCTTCTCGATCAGCTTGGTGACCGGGCCCTGGTCGCCGAGATCGTCCATCAGGCGCTTGCGCCAGGCGCCGCCGCCCTGGAAGGTCAGGGCCGAATAGAGCTGGTTCGGGCAGGAATCGATCCAGGCCTTCAGCCGCTCGCCGCCCTTCTCCTTGAACGCCGCCTGCTGCAGCGAGCCGTATTTCAGCGTGACGACGTCCCAGCCGAAGGCGCGGAACATCTGCTCGATCCGGTCGTAGAGGCCTTCGCGGACGACCGCGTCGAGCGACTGGCGGTTATAGTCGATCACCCACCAGGTGTTGCGCACGCCGTGCTTCCAGCCCTCCATCAGGGCTTCGAAGATGTTGCCTTCGTCGAGCTCGGCGTCGCCAATCAGGGCGACCATACGGCCTTCCGGGGTGTCGCCGCCCCAGCCATGCGCCTTCACATAGTCCTGCACCAGGGATGAGAAAAGCGTCTGGGCGACGCCGAGGCCGACCGAGCCGGTCGAGAAGTCGACGTCGTCGATGTCCTTGGTACGCGAGGGATAGCTCTGCGCGCCCTTGTAGCCGCGGAAGTTCTCGAGCTT
This sequence comes from Allobosea sp. NPDC003192, assembly GCF_050275675.1. Lineage (NCBI taxonomy): Bacteria > Pseudomonadati > Pseudomonadota > Alphaproteobacteria > Hyphomicrobiales > Alloboseaceae > Allobosea > Allobosea sp. NPDC003192. Next base: position 62,224 of record NZ_JBNNPK010000021.1, on the reverse strand, counting down.
TTCCTGCGTCTGCAGGCCCATCAGGTAGTTGATGGCATGGAAGATCGGCGAGGCATGCGGCTTCACCGCCACCCGGTCCTGTGGCTTCAGCGCCGCCATGTAGAGCGCTGTCATGATTGTCGCCAGCGAGGCCGAGGAGGCCTGATGGCCACCGACCTTCATCCCGTCATCATTGGCGCGGATGTGATTGGCGTTGTGGATCGTCCACGACGCCAGCCAGAGGATCTTCTTCTCGAGCTCGGCGAGGACAGGCAGACGGGGATCGGACATCGCGGTGCTCCTTGGGCCGAGACATCATGCACAATCGCCTTGGGGAAGGCAGCTAAAGACCGCCCCGCCGGCTTACGGATTTGGCGGTTTCCGCTAAGCTCCTCCGGTGAGGCGAGGGAAAATGCCAGAGTTCAAGCTCGACGAGATCGACCGCCGCATCGTCCAGGCCCTGCAGGCGGACGGGCGCATCAGCGTGCAGGAGCTGGCCGGCAAGGTCGGGCTCTCGCCCAGCCCCTGCGCGCGCCGGGTGCGCCTGCTGGAGGAGGCCGGGATCATCGAAGGCTATGTCGCCATCGTGAACCAGGAGAAGCTCGGACTGCCCGTCTCGGTGTTCGCCTCGATCAAGCTGGAGCGCCAGCGCGAGGAGGAGCTCGACCGCTTCGCCGCAGCGGTGTCGCGCTGGCCCGAGGTCGCCGACTGCTATCTGATGACCGGGCAGCGCGACTATCTCCTGCGCATCATCGTCAGCGACCTCGCCGCCTATGAGCGCTTCCTCAAGGACAAGCTGACGCGTCTCGACAATGTCGCGTCGATCGAATCGAGTTTCGCGCTCGGTCGCGTGAAGCGCTCCTACTCGGTGCCGGTTGAACTCGGCCGAAGCTAACCGGCTCGATCATTCCCGAAGCGCGCCCGGTACTCGCCTGGCGCGACGCCATAGCGGCGCAGGAAGGCACGGCGCAGGCGTTCGTCATCACCGAAGCCGGCGCGGACCGCGATCTGCTGGATGCCGATATCGGTTTCTTCGAGCAGGTCGCGGGCGAGATCGAGCCTGACCGCCTCGACTGCCTTGGCAGGGCTGACGCCGGTCTCCTGCGCATAGACCCTGGCGAAATGGCGTGGGCTCATCGCCATGACGCGGGCGAGTTCGGGCACCGAGAGATCGCCGGCGGCGTGCTCGCGCATATGAGCATGCAAAGCTTCGAAGCGGCCGGCGGCGTCGCGCGACTGGCGCTGCAGCTCGCCGCTGAACTGCGCCTGGCCGCCGGGGCGCTTGAGGTAGAGGACGAGGTCGCGCGCCAGATCGAGGGCAGCCTTGCGCCCGAGATCCTCCTCGACCATGGCGAGGGCCATGTCGATGCCGGTGGAGACGCCGGCCGAGGTCCAGATCCGGCCATTGCTGACGAAGATCGCATCCGGTTTGACGGTGGTTGCCGGGTGGGCCGCGCCGAGGCGCTCGGTGTATTCCCAATGCGTCGTCGCCTCGCAGCCGTCGAGCAGGCCGGCGGCAGCGAGGATGAAGGCGCCGAGGCAGATCGAGCCGAGGCGGCGGACCCTATCGCTCTGCTCGCGCAGGAAAGCGAGCAGCGCGACAGAGCCGGCGGCCTCCAGCGCCGAATGGCCGCCCGAGACCAGCAAGGTATCGATCGGCCGAGTTGCAGCCTCGACGAGGGTGATGCTCGGCAGCGGCACGCCGGCATCGGTTTCGACCGGGCCGCCATGCTCGGAGGTCAGGGTGATCTCGTAGACGGCGCTGCCGTCGGGGCGCTTCGCGTCGTTGAAGACCTGCAACGGGCCGCTGACGTCGAGCAGCTTGGTACGCGGGAAGAGCAGGATGGTGACGCGGATCGGCGTCGTGGCAGCCATGGCAGGAAACGAGGTCATCTTGTCATTTATGACACCGCCAGCTCATGGCATCCAGTCCCCACAACGGGAGAAAAGACGCCATGCTGGAGCTGCGGCCGAACTGCGAACTCTGCGATCGCGACCTGCCGCCGGACACGCTGGCGGCGCGCATCTGCAGCTATGAATGCACCTATTGCGCGGAATGCGCCGAGAAGACGCTCGAAAACGTCTGTCCGAGCTGCGGCGGCGGCTTCGTGCAGCGGCCGATCCGGCCGGTCGGCGACTGGGGCGGGCTCGGCCTCGGCCTGGCGAACCGCCCCGCCGGCACGAAGCGCCATCATTCGCAATGGACGGAGGCGCAGCGGCGCGAGCGCACCGAATTGCTTCGCAATGTGCCGCCGCAGGAACGCTGACGGCGCTGAGGCTCAGCGCCGCTCGAAATCGCGATGGACGTCGTGGGTCCAGATGCCGGCGCCGTCCGGCGGGATCACCAGCCAGTCCTTGCGGGTCAGCGTCTGCTTGGTGTCCTCATAGCCGGAATGCCAGTGATCCTTCATCGAGGTGCGTGAGAACTCGTGGTCTTTGGCGTGGCTCTCATAGGTCTTCTGCTGGTAGATCAGCTGCAGGATGGTGTGCTCGGGGATCAAGGCGAGCTCGTCGCGGAGCTTGCGATCCTCCTCGTTCAGCGCGTCCTCGGGGATGTGGCTGAGGGCCTCGTGGGTCTTCTTCTTCCAGCCCTGCAGGGTCTGGAACAGGTCGGTGACCATGCGGGTGCGCGAGGAATACATGATGTCCTTGTGCCGGCCCATCACGTCCTGCATCGTCCGCGGCATCGGCCCGCGCGACGAGAACAGGTCGACCTGGAAGATCAGCGAGTTCAGCGTGTCGTCCTGGGCGAGCAGATGCGACAGCGGTGTGTTCGAGACGATGCCGCCATCCCAGTAGTGCTCGGTGCCGATCTGCACGGTCGGGAAGGCCGGCGGCAGCGCGCCCGAGGCCATGACGTGCTCGGGTGTGATCTCTTCCAACGTGTTGTCGAAATAGACGAAATTGCCCGAAAGCGCGTTGACGGCGCCGACCGAGAAGTGGGTGCGCTTGCTATTGATCAGGTCGAAATCGACCAGCTCGAGCAAGGTCTGGCGTAGCGGCGAGGTGTCGTAGAAGCTGGTCGCGTCGCTGGCACCGGCCGGCGCCAGCCAGGCATTGGTCCGCCGTGGCTCGAAGAAGCCGGGCTGGCCGAGCACCGTGGTCAGGAAGGACGAGGTCGCATTGCGTGCCTGGCGGAAGATGTCGCCCTCGGGCGTGAACCACCAGACCTTGCGGTCGGTGATGCGGTCCCAGAACGCTTCGAGCCGCTCGATCCGGCGCTCGCGCGGATTGCCGGCGATGATCGCCGAGTTGATCGCGCCGATCGAGACGCCCGAGACCCAGTCTGGCGCGATGTCGGCCTCGTGCAGCGCCTGATAGACCCCGGCCTGATAAGCGCCGAGCGCGCCGCCGCCCTGAAGCACGAGCGCGACGCGGTCGCAGCGCTCGGGACGCCAGCCGAGATAGCGGTCAGTGGAGGACGGCGCAACAGGGGCGTTCATGGCGCGGATTCCGTTCGCTCGGTCATCAGGGAGAGCTGGATTTGCCCATGTCTGAGGGGCAGGCGGTGACAGGCATGTGACGCGGGCAGGATCGAATATCGGTGTCACCGACCCGTCAGACAAGCTTCATCGCCCCGTCAGCTTGCTCTTCCACCTCAGCGGCACGGACCTTGCGACGCAAGCAGAGCGTCGCGTTCTCGCGAGCTGGGAGATCACGCATGCTCAAGGGCAAGACCGCCGTTGTCACCGGCTCGACCTCCGGTATCGGGCTCGCGATCGCCCGCGCCTATGCGGCCGAGGGCGCCAACATCGTCATCAATGGCTTCGGCTCGCCAGAGGCGATCGAACAGGAGCGCGCCGGCATCGAGGCCGATTTCGGGGTGAAGGCGCGCTATTCGCCGGCCGACATGGCCCATGGCGGCGCGATCGCTGCGATGATCACCGAGGCGGAAGCCGAATTCGGCGGCGTCGACATCCTCGTCAACAATGCCGGCATCCAGTTCGTCTCGCCGGTCGAGGAGTTCCCGGTCGAGAAATGGGATGGGATCATCGCGATCAATCTCTCGGCTGCCTTCCATGCGATCCGTGCCGCGTTGCCGGGCATGAAGCAGCGCAAATGGGGCCGGATCATCAACACGGCTTCTGCCCATGCGCTGGTCGCCTCGCCGTTCAAGAGCGCCTATGTCGCGGCCAAGCACGGCATCGCCGGCCTGACCAAGACGGTCGCGCTGGAGGCGGCGACCTTCGGCGTCACCGCCAACGCGATCTGCCCCGGCTATGTCTGGACGCCTTTGGTCGAGAAGCAGATCCCCGAGACCATGGCGGCGCGCAATCTCACCAAGGAGCAGGTCATCAACGATGTCCTGCTGCACGCCCAGCCGACCAAGCAGTTCGTCACCAGCGAGGAGGTGGCGGCGCTCGCTGTCTTCCTGGCTTCCGATGCGGCAAAGTCGATCACCGGCGTCATCCTGCCGGTCGATGGCGGCTGGACCGCGCAGTGAGGGCACGACCATGAACCGCAAAGACATTCTCGACCTGCCCTCGATGCCGCTCGCCGGACCGAGCTATCCGGCCGGGCCGTACCGCTTCATCAACCGCGAATACATGGTGATCAGCTACGAGACCGATCCGGAGCTGATCCGCCATCATCTGCCCGAGCCGCTGATGCCGATCGCCCAGCCGATCGTCAGTTACGAGTGGATCAAGATGCCGGATTCCTCCGGCTTCGGCACCTATACCGAGACCGGTATCGTCATCCCCTGCCTGTTCGGCGAGGAGGAGGTCAGCTTCGTCTCGCAGATGTATCTCGACCTCGAGCCGCCGATCTCGGCCGGCCGCGAGATCTGGGGCTTCCCGAAGAAATACGCCCACCCCAAGCTCGAAGTGGTCAAGGACACGCTGACCGGCACGCTCGAATATGCCGGCCAGCAGGTTGCCATGGGCACAATGGGCTACAAGCATGAGAGCCTGGCCGGCAACGGGGTGAAGACCACGGCGATGCTGACCAAGACGCAGGTCAACCTGAAGATCATCCCCGGCGTCGACGGCGAGCCGGAGATCTGCCAGCTCGTCGCGCTCAACCTCACCGACATCACGGTGAAGGGCTCCTGGATCGGCCCCGGCCGGCTGCACCTGATCCCGCATGTCAACGCGCCGGTCGCCGATCTGCCGGTGCGCAAAGTGCTCGGAGCGCATCATTTCATCGCCGACCTGACCCTGCCCTTCGGCCGCAAGATCCATGACTACATGAAAGGCTGATACCGCGGGTTGCACTCGCGGCCGCGCCGACTATCTTGCGGCGCCGGGGGCGCGAGGGAATTTTGGCGCGCATGATTGTCTCCTGGCTGGCGGGCTTGCGCCAGGCCGTCAGCTCGAAGCTCACCATCGGCATCGGCGGATTGCTGGCGCTCGCCATCACCTCCGGCCAGAGCCTGCTCGAGGCGCTGGAGCCGCCGGTGCTGCCGGCGCTCGCCGCCGGCGCGCCGCTCGATGCAGGCCGCTGGCGCATCGCGCTGCATGAGGCCAGGCTGACGCCGCAGTCACGGCCGGACGGACCGCCTGCGCCCGATGGCGCGCAGTTCCTGGCGCTCGATCTCGACATCGCCAATCGCAGCTCGGAAACAGACAATACCTTCGCGCGCATCCTCACCGTTGACCCGCCGGTCGATGGCCTGCAGCCCAATCCGACCTTCTGGCTGATGCGCGACAAGGCGATGTTGAGCGCCTTGCAGCCCGGCCTGCCCGAGCGCGTGCGGGTGATCTGGCGGCTGGCACCCGGTGCAAAGCCACCGGAGCGGTTGCGGCTCGTCGTGGCGGGAGAGACCTTCAAGCCGCGCGACAACCTGCTCGCCGCGCCGGGCTGGTTCAATCGCAAGCTGATCGCGGCTGCGACCCTGCCGGTCACCCGCGGCGAGGTGAAGCCGTGAGCGTTTTCGCAAAGCTCGGCGCGTTGGCGCTTGCTGCGATCCTGCTGGTCGGCATGCAGCGCTACACGCCGGGCTATGCCGAGATCACCGGGCCGATTCCGCTCAAGGGCGATCTCGGCGAGACGCTGGCCGGCCGAACCTTCGCTGTACGGGCCGACAAGGTGCTGCTCGCCGAGAAATTGCGCTTCAAGGCCTATGGCCGCGAGGTCGAGCGCAACAGCGGCGGCGTCTTCGCGCTGGTGATCGCACGGCTCGATGCGCAGCGCGCGTCAGTGAACGTCGGCAGCTCGATCTGGCAGAGTGCGCAGGGAGCTCGTTTCGTCGCGAGCCCGCGCTTTCAGGGGGCGCCGCGTCAGCTCGGTACCGACCGGCTCGAACCCGGTTTGCCGCAGCGCGGTCTCTTCATCTTCGAAGTGCCGCGCGAGGCGGTGGCGGGTGCGACGCTGCTCGTCGCCAGCTCCCGCTGGCCGCGGCTGGATACGCAAGCCCAGATCGCCTTGCCGGCGACGTTCGACACGCCCGCGCCACTGCTCGACCTCGGCGAGCTCGCCTATGAGTGAGGCTGTCATCGCACCCAGCGCGGCGCGGATGCGACGCTTCAGCCTGTGGCTCCTGCCGGCGGCGCTGGCGCTTGGACTCTTCCTGCAGTCCTGCGAGAATGCCTGGGAGTGGTGGCGGTCGCGCGAGCTCTTCGCGCGGCAGGTTTCCGTCGGCACCATAGCGAGCCTCGGTGGCGCCGAGTGGAAGCTGACCGGCCTGCGCCGCATCGGCGAGCGCTCGGATGGCCGGGCCGTCATGCTGCTCGACATGGAGGCGGTGGTGCGCGATCCCGAAGCCTTCGCCGTGCTGCCCTGCCGGCTGGTGCTGGAGGCATCGGACGGGCGGCGCTGGTCGCCGCAATTCCTGACGCCGAGCGAGGTCAACCGCCTGCCCGAGCGCCGCGGCCAGACCATTCCAACCTGCACCCAAGCGCTGGCGAGCAAGCCGCAGGCGGGCGCGACACTCAGGATCAGCGAGGGCTTCGTGCTGCCGGCCGGGATGGACGGTCAGGTCAGGCCGGTGCTCAGCCTGCCGGCCGGACGGCCGAGCTATCTGCGCTTTGAGGTTCCTGGCTAGCGTTGCCGCGGCTCTGCGCGGCGACGGCGGTCTCCATCACCGCCGCGAGCAGGCAGATGCGCAGGCTCTCGACCAGGATGCCGCCGCGGATTTCGCTGGGGCCGCCGAGCACGAAGGCGATGGCGTTGGCGATCACTTGCCAGCTATCGAGGTCGAGCGGGCCGATCAGGCGGGTCAGGCCGATCCAGAGCCAGGCGGCGGCGAAGCCGATCAGACGGTAGCCGACGACGAGCGCGATCAGCACCGACAGACTGGCGCCGAAGGCGAGGCGGACACTGTTCGCGACCGGCAGATAGCGCGAGCGATAGCCGCCGATGAAATGCTCGGCGAAGTCTCGGGCGAACTTCGGAGCCGCCTGCCAGCGCGCCAGCGCGGCGGCGGCGCGCCGGTCGCGGGCGAGGGCGGATGGGTCCTTGGCGTCGTAGCCATAGATCGTCGCAGCCATCAGCAGCCAGACCAGCGGCAACAGCGCGTAGAGGAAGAGGCTCTGCAGGCTGGTGCTCAAGGGCGGCTCGGCAAGGTCGATCGCTTCCGGCATCGCCGCGTGGGCCTTGCCGATCAGCGAGAGCGTCCAGTCATGGATGAGCCTGAGATAGGGGAGGCCGGCGGTCTTGAGCCAGGTCCAGACCGTGTCCTTCCACCGCGACAGGGCGTAGAGGCCGACGAAAATCCAGTTGGCGTCGCAGGCGATCACCAGGAATTGCCAGGAAGGCGACGGCCGGCGGGCCTGGGCGGCCTTGGCGAGCTTTCTGATCAGCCAGGCCAAGCCGATGGCGAGCGCGAGCCAGAGCGTCAGTGGCACCTCGAGCGCCTTGAAGCGCTCTCCGAGGCCGGCCTCGGAGAGCGCCCTGACCGAGTAGTCGCGGACGGTGTCGCCAAGAAACCCCCAGGCGGCGTAGTAGGCGAAGAACGGGACGAGTACGAGCGCGACCAGCCCGGCCAGGGCGCGCGCGCCCGCCGGCTGCGGCACATCGGAGTGCGGGCTCGCGCCGGCGATCTGCAGGGCAGAGACCGCCGGCAGATGGGGCCGCAGGGCGGCGAACATCAGCACGGTGACGACGAGCTTGGCGAGAACCAGCAGCGCGAGCACGGCAAAGCCCGCAAGGCTGTTGAGATAGCCGAGCTTCACGGCCAGCGGCAGCAAAAGCTCGTTGGCGATGGAGCCCAGCGTCGCGAGCAACAGGAGGACGGGCCAGGCCTGGCGCCAGAGCCGGAGGAAGAGGCGGGCGAGGCCGGCGATCTCTTGCATGGCCCGGGTTGTACAGGGTCAGGCCCGGACGGTGAACCCTCCGGGACCGATCAAGGCCCTACCGCCCTCGCTTCGTCTCCAGGCTCTTGCTCCAGCGCGAGAGCGCGAAGCAGATCAGCCAGTAGATTCCGCCAGAGAAGACATAGGCCTCCATGTTCATGCCGACCCAGTTGGGATCGGCGAGCGAGGCTTGGGCGATGCCGAGCAGGTCGAGGATCGAGACGACGAGCACGAGCGTGGTGTTCTTGACCAGCGCGATGAACTCGTTGGTGATCGCCGGCAGCGAGATGCGCAGCGCCTGCGGCAGGATGATGAACCAGGTCGCCTTCCAGTAGCTGAGGCCGAGCGCGGTCGCCGCTTCGCGCTGGCCTTTCGGCAGCGCTTGCAGGCCGCCGCGCACGGCTTCGGCCATGTAGGCGGCGATGCAGAAGCCGAGGCCGATCACGGCGCGGGCCAGCCGATCGACGCCGATGCCGGCCGGCATGATCAGCGGCAGCAGCAGCGAGGCCAAGAAGATCACGGCGATAATCGGCACGCCGCGCCAGAACTCGATGAACAGCACCGATATCAGCTTGACCACCTTGAGCTCGGATTGGCGGCCGAGCGCGAGCAGGATGCCGAGCGGGATCGCGATCAGGCTGGCATAGATCGAGATGAAGACGGTCAGCATCAGCCCGCCCCATTCGCGCGTCTCGATCGCACGCAGGCCGAAGCCGCCGCCGAGCAGCCAGACGCCGAGCGGCGGCAGGATGACCAGTGCGGCGAGGCCGAGATGGAGCTTCAGCCGCTTCGGGGCAAAGACGATCGCCGCGCCGGAGAGCGCGAAGAGGATGCCGGCGAGGTTCGGCCGCCAGCGTTCCTCCAGAGGATAGAACCCGTACATGAACTGGCCGAAGCGGGCCTTGACGAAGACCCAGCAGGCGCCGGTGCCGGTGCAGTCATTGCGGGTCTGGCCGCTCCAGGTCGCATCGATCAGGGCCCAGCGGATGATCGGAACGGCGATCCAGGCGATCAGCGCTGCGAGCAGCAGCGTCACCACGGTGACGGTCGGGGTGCCGAACAGGCGCTCGCGCCAACTGGTCGGGAGGGAGGCGGCGGCGCTCATCGGGTCACCAGCGCGATGCGGGCATTGTACCAGTTCATGAAGGCCGAGACGGCAAGGCCGATGACGAGATAGACTGCGAGCGTCATGGCGATGATCTCGATCGCCTGGCCGGTGTTGTTGAGCGCCGAGCCCATGAACAGGCTGACCACGTCGGGATAGGCGATGGCGGCGCCGAAGGACGAGTTCTTCAGCACGTTGAGGTACTGGTTGGTCATCGGCGGCGTCATCACCCGCAGCGCCTGCGGGATGGTGACGAGGCGAAGCGTCTGGCCGCCTTTCAGACCAAGAGCGCTGGACGCCTCGATCTGGCCATGCGGCACCGACTGGATGCCGCCGCGCACGATCTCGGCGATGAAGCCGGCGGTGTAGGTGACCAAGGCCGCCAGCAGCGCGACGAATTCCGGGATGACGACGAAGCCGCCGCGATAGTTGAAGCCGCGCAGGACGGGAATGTCCCAGCGCGTCGCCAGTGTCGCCCAGGCCAGAGCCAGCACAGGCACGAGCAGCAGCAGCACGAGACCGACGCGCAGCACGGGGGCGTCACGGCCGGTCTGTTCCTTGCGCCTCTTGGCCCAGCGCAGGAAGAGCCAGTGCAGCAGGCAGGAGATCGCGATTGCGATGAACGCATATTTGAAGTTCGCGCCGGCGTCGGGCAGCGGGATGGTCAGGCCGCGATTGTTGAGGAAGGCGACGCCGAAGACCGAAAGGCTCTCGCGCGGCGCCGGCAGGGCGGCGATGACGCCGAAATACCAGAACAGCACGAAGAACAGCAGCGGGATGTTGCGGACGAACTCGACATAGGCGCCGGCGATGGCCTGGACCAGCCAGATCGAGGAGAGCCGGGCGATGCCGATCAGGAAGCCGAGGGCCGTCGACAGCACCAGCGCGATCACCGTCACCAGCATCGTGTTGGCGACGCCGGCCCAGAACAGCGAGAGGATGTTGTCGGATTGGGTGTAGTTGGTCAGGACGAAGGGCACCTCGATGCCCGAGGTGCGCCAGAGGAAGTCGAAGCCCGAGGCGATGCCGGCCTGGACCATGTTCTGCGAGGCGTTGCGGATGAAATAGACCAGCAGCGCCACGAGGCCGATCAGCAGCGCCGCCTGGTAGAAGACGTCGCGGACGCGCTTGTCGTTGATGAAGGCGAGGGCTTTGGCCACGATCGCAGCGCCCTTCTGGCTCGATGAAGAGAGATCGGTCGTCCCGGGCGACCGAAGGGAGACCCGGGACCCATGCCGGAACAGTTCAGGCATGGGTCCCGGATCGGTGCCGCTGACGCGGCTTGTCCGGGACGACCCGCGTCAGGCGAGAACGATCGCCGCTCTCACTGGAACGGCGGGGTGAAGAGCAGGCCGCCCTTGGTCCAGAGCTGGTTCTGGCCGCGCTCGAGCTTCAGCGGCGAGCCCATGCCGACGGTGCGCTCATAGCTCTCGCCATAGTTCCCGACCTGCTTGATCGCCTTGTACATCCAGTCGTCGGGCAGGCCCATCATCGCGCCGAAGCCGCCCTCGGCGCCGAGCAGGCGACGGACCTCGGTGTTCTTCGAGCTCGCCTTCATCTCGTCGACGTTCTTGGAGGTGACGCCGAGCATCTCGGCGGCGATGGTGCCGTTCAATACCCAGCGCACGATCAGCTGCCAGCGCTCGTCGCCATAGCGGGTCACCGGGCCCTGCGGATCGTTGGAGATCGGCTTGGTCAGGATGACGTGGTCGTCCGGAACCTTGAGCTTGGCGCGCTGGCCGGCGAGGGCGCCGACGCCGGCGGTGTAGGCGTCGCAGCGGCCGCTGTCATAGGCGGTGATGGCGTCGTCGTTCTTCTGGAAATTGGTGATGGTGACCTTGAGGTTGCGCTCGCGGAACCAGTCGGCGGCGTTCTTCTCCTCGGTCGAGCCGGCGGCGACGCAGACCGAGGCGCCATCGAGATCCTCGGCCGACTTCACGTTGGCCTTCTTGCGGACGATGAAGGTCTGGCCCTCGTAGAAGTTGATGCCCTGGAAATTGAGGCCGAGCGTGGCGTTGCGCGAGAAGGTGATGGTCGAGTTGCGCGAGAGCACGTCGACCTGGCCCGATTGCAGGATCGGCCAGCGCTGCTGCACCGAAGTCGGGGTGTACTTCACCTTGGTGGCGTCGCCGAGCACGGCGGCGGCGAGGGCGCGGCAATAGTCGACGTCGAGGCCGGTCCATTCGCCCTTGTCGTTGGCGAAGGAGAAGCCCGGCAGGCCGAGGTGCACGCCGCATTCGAGGTGGCCGCGGGCCTTGATGGCATCGAGCGTCGGGCTGGGCGCGAGCTGCTGCGCGGAAGCAGCGAGGGTGCCGGCGGCGAGCAGCGCCGCGGCGAAAGTGATCGTCTTCATGTCCATTCCCCATCCTGCGGCGTCATGACGCCACGTCTGGGCGACTATGCAACAGCCTGAGGGGGAAAGGTAAGGGGGGTGGGGCGGTTTCCTGCCAATCCCTGACGTGGCGGCCGTGGCGCCAGCGATCTACCAGCCCCGCTGGGCCTTGATCGCCTGCTTCTGCATGCTCTTCTGCTGGCGCCAGTAATCCCTTTGCGCGTCGAGCTGCATGCGCTGCCAGTCTCGGATGCGGTCCTTGCGCGAGGTCGCGTCGCGATAGTCGTTCCAGTCGTAATGGTCGTCGTGGACGTCGTCGTCGCCGAGGGCGTCGAAGAATTTGCGCAGGGCCGAGCGGGCGGGCTCGACCGGCAGCGAGGCGACAGTCCCGGGCAGAGGCGCGAAAACTGGCGCGGCAGAGGCGTTGGAGCTGATAGCGAGAGCGGCGGCAAACGACAGGAGAACGGGTCGGATCGTCATGATGATGCTCCCCTCTTCACTGCGCCGAACGCGCGAAGGAATGCGGCAGCTCGGGGCTGAGCCAGCGCATCTGGGTGATCTTGCCAGCGGCGTCGGTCTCGAAGCGCAGCTGGACGAAGGGTTCGCCGCCGGACATCGCGGCGGGCGCGACGAAAGCGCCGATCGGCGCCAGCCGTGCCTGGAACAGGAAGGGATCGTCCTTGTTCGGCTCAAGCAGGAGCTGCGCCTCGGTCTTCTCCAGCGTCAGGCCGAGCTTGCCGTCTGCCAGCGCCACGGTGGCGTCACCCAGGATCGGCGAGGCATAGCTGCCGGCAAAGCCCGCGGCGAGCGGCGACAGCGGGCCGGGTACGAAGCCGGCGGCCTCGGCCTGTGCCGCCTCGCGGCGCTTCTTCGTGGCGGCGGCGGCGAGCGCGATATTGTCGACGGCGGGATTGCCGAGCACGCGATCGTAGAACCACATCGCCAGCGAATCCGGCATGCCGCCGTTCTCGATATTGGTCAGGATGACGATGCCGGTCTTGCCATCAGGCAGGAAGCCGGCATGGGCGCCGAAGCCGGCGGTGCCGCCATTGTGCCAGATGATCCGGCCGCGCGGCGTCGCGGTGGCGACCCAGCCGACGGCATAGGAGGTGCGCTCGTTCATGGCGACGCGCGGCGTCCAGGTGACGTCGAGATTGTCCTCGGAAACCAGGACCTTGCCCTCGAACTGGCCGCGGCCGAGCTGCAGGCGCAGCCATTTGGCCATGTCCGGGATGTTCGAGTTGAGCGCTCCGGCCGGGCCCATCGCATAGGGGAAGGAGGGGTGGAAGGGCACGGCCACGGGCTTGTCGGCGAGACGGTGGCCCAGCGCATGGTTGGGTGCTGCGGTAATCGCTTCGGCCGTGGCGGTCGTTGCGTTCATGCCGAGCGGGGTCAGCAGGCTCTTCTGCAGCGAGTCGGTCCAGGATGGCGTGCCATTGACCTTGGCGACGATCTCGCCGCCGACAATGTGTGGGATGTTGAGATAGCGGAAATCGGAACGGAACAGGCCGAGCTGCGGCGCGACGCGCAGCGAGCGGATCAGCGTCTGCTTGTCGTAGCCGAGCATGGTGAGCGCGTCGTTGACATAGGCCGTCAGGCCGGAGCGCTGGGCGGCGAGGTCGAGCACGCGGAAATCGCGGGTGACCCAGGGGTCGGCGAGCTGGAACTCGGGGATATGGTCGATGACCGGCTCGTTCCAGCCGAGCCGGCCGGCATCGACCGCCTGCGCCAAAGTGGTGGCGAAGAAGGCCTTGGTGGTCGAGCCGACCTGGAACATCGTTTCCGGCGTCACCTGCTCGGGCTTGCCGAGTTCGCGGACGCCGAAGCCCTTGGTGTAGATCAGCTTGTCGTCATGGATGATGCCGACGGCGACGCCCGGCACCGAGAAGGCCTTCATGCCGTCGGCGACCTGCTTTTCGAACTCCGGCAGCAGCGCTTCGATTGCTGCCTGGCTGGGCTGCTGGGCGCTTGCCCCCGACATGCCGGAGATGGCGGCGAGGCCGAACAGGAGCGCCGCTCCGATGATGCGCTGCATTCACTATCCCCCAAGGCATCGCAAAGGCCGACAGATCGTATCGCCGAAAGCGGGCAGGCCCGCCGGCGACGCGACGATCACATGCCAGGTTCTGACCCTAGGTAAATGGGATCAGGAGATTGTGACGGGATCGGCACCTTCGCCGCGAGCTTGCTCAGCCGGGCAGGAAGGCGAGCTTTCCGTCCCCCCTGACGGTCTCGATCGCGACGCCATAGAGCTCGGCAAGCCGCTCCGGCGTCAGCAGCTCGAGGGCCTCGCCGCTGGCGAGCGCCCGGCCGTCACGCAGCAGCAGCGCCCGGTCGGCATAGCGCAGCGCCTGGTTGGGGTCATGGGTGGTGAAGAGTACGCCGAGGCCTTCGCTGGCGAGGCGGCGGATCTGGCTCATCACCTTGCCCTGGTTGCCGAAGTCGAGGCTCGCGGTCGGCTCGTCCAAGATGACGTAGCGCGGTTCCTGCGCCAGAGCGCGGGCGATCATCACGAGCTGGCGCTCGCCGCCGGAGATCTCGGTGTAGGGACGCTCGGCCAGATGCTCGATGCCGAGCCGTTCCAGCATCGCCTGCACCATGTCGCGATCATGCGCGGAGGGAGCGGCGAACAGGTTCGACCGGGCGGTGCGGCCCATCAGCACGACCTCGCTGACCGAGAAGGCGAAGGTGCCGGCATGGACCTGTGGCACATAAGCGAGAGCACGGGCGCGCTCTCCGATCGAAAGCTGCGCTAGCGGCTTTCCGTCGAGCGTGAGCGCGCCGCCCTTCGCTGGCAGCAGCCCGAGCAGGGTCTTCAGCAGCGTGGTCTTGCCGTGGCCGTTCGGGCCTAGCAGGGCCAGAACCTCGCCGCCGGCGAGGTCGAGCGCGATGTCGCGGCCGATCTCGCGTTCGCGGTAGCCATAGGCGAGGGCGGTGGCTTCGAGGCTCACGACCAACCTCCGCGCGCTGAGGCTAGCAGCCAGATGAAGAAGGGTGTGCCTATCACGGCCGTGAGGATGCCGAGTGGCGTCTCGACCGGGGCGGCAGTGCGCGCCAGCGTGTCGATGGCGAGGAGATAGCCGCCGCCGAGCAGTGCCGCCGTCGGCAGCAGCCGGCCGAAGTCGGGCCCGACGAGGAAACGGGCGAGGTGCGGCACGACGAGGCCGACCCAGCCGATGATGCCGGCCGCCGCAACGCTCGCCGCAGTCACCAGCGTCGCGGCGGCGACGATCGCGAGGCGCAAGGGGCCGGTCGCGAGGCCGAGCGCGCGCGCCTCCTCCTCCGGCAGCGACATCACGTTCATACGCCAGCGCAGCGCCAAGAGGATGACGGCGCCAATCAGCACCGGGCCGAGCAAAGGGATGAGGTCTGGCTTGGCCGTGCCGGCGAGGCTGCCGAGCAGCCAGAAGGTCATGGCCGGGAGCTGGTTGTACGGGTCGGCCCAGTACTTCACCAGGCCGATGCCGGCGCCGAGCAGCGAGCCGACGACGACGCCGGTCAAGACCAGCACGAGCACGGGATCGCCGCGCCGGATTGTCGAGCCGACGGCATAGACCGCGCCGACCGCGACAAGCCCGCCGGCGAAGGCGGCGAGCTGGATGCCGAACAGGCCGAGCGAGAGATAGATGCCGATGACAGCGCCGAGCGCCGCGCCGGAGGAAGCCCCGAGGATGTCGGGCGAGACCAGCGGATTGCGGAACAGGCCCTGGAAGGCGCAGCCGGCGATGGCGAGCGCCGCCCCACACAGGATCGCCGCGAGGATGCGCGGGCCGCGGATGTTCCAGACCACGGTTTCGATCTGGACCGAGACGCTGGAGGGCTCGCCGGTGATTAGCGACCAGATGAGACGGCCGAGGTCGCCGGGCGCGACCGGAAAGCGCCCGAGCGCGAATGCCGCGAGCACGGCAAGCGCCAGCACGAGGAGGGCGATCAGATTGCCGCGCAGGGAGGAGGTCATGGCAATGGCAGCGAAGCAAGTCGGGCGGTCGGCCGCAAGGCGATCATCAATTCACCAGCGCCCCGCCAGCACGCGGTCGAGCTGCGCCTCGCTCGGCGTCACCTGGTAGAAGAGCGTGTGGAAATCGCGAGCGAGCTTGCGGATGTCCTCCGGGAACTGCGTGGGATAGAGCAGCTTGGCCAGCCACCACAGGCCGATCGCCCGGTTGACCGAGGGCGGGAAGTCGACCCAGCCGAAGGGCAATTTCGGCGAGAGATGCACACGGCCATCCCGAACCGCCTTGACCCCGGCCCAGTTCGGATCGCTGCGTACGCTCTCGGCGAAGGCAAGGTCGATGGTGACGATGACGTGGGGGTTCCAGGCCAGCACCTGTTCGAGCGAGACCTGGGCGAGACCGCTGCCCTGCTGTTCGGCGGCGGCGTTGCGGGCTCCGAGGAAACTCAGCGTCTCGACATTGATCGAGCCGCCG
Organism: Allobosea sp. NPDC003192; assembly: GCF_050275675.1. Taxonomy (NCBI): domain Bacteria; kingdom Pseudomonadati; phylum Pseudomonadota; class Alphaproteobacteria; order Hyphomicrobiales; family Alloboseaceae; genus Allobosea; species Allobosea sp. NPDC003192. Next base: position 46,147 of record NZ_JBNNPK010000021.1, on the reverse strand, counting down.
AGGCCGGTCTCCAGTCCGCGTGGGCCGCGGGCATAGTAGACACTCGGGCGCTTTTCGGCCGGGATCGCGGCCATGCGGCCTCGAATGGTGGCAAAACTGTCCTCGCACCAGCGCGCCAGCGTCTCGGCGCGCTCCGCCCGGCCGGTGAGCTGGCCGAGGATGCGATAGCTCGCCGGTGTCTGGTCGAAGCGGCCGTCGAGCAGGGCATAGGGGATGCCGGTCTGCTGCTGCACGCGCTCGGCAAGCTCGACATAGGTGCGGCCGGTCGAGCCGGAATCGATGATGAGGTCAGGCTTGGCCTGCAGCACGGCTTCGAGATTGGCGCTGTTGCCGCGCCCGGTGATCCGGCCGACCTCCGGCCGGTCGCCGATCCCTGGCAGCAGGAACTCGCGCTCCTCCGGCCGGTTGGCGCGCGGCCAGCCGAGCAGCAGGTCCGGCGCGAGCGTATAGATCAGGATCGCGGCTGGTGGGCCGGCCGGAAAGATGCGCTCGACCTTGCTGGGAACCGGAATCTCGCGACCGGCGCCATCGCGGATGGTCGCGGCGCGAACAAGGCGTGGGGCGGCAATCGTCGCGCCGAGGCCGGCGAGGATGGCGCGACGGTCAGGATGCGACATGGGAGGTGTCCGTCGCCTGTTGCGAATGACTGCAGCGAAACGGCTTGATGTCGAGCAGCGGCGTGCCGTCGAGGCAGTCGAGCCCACGCACCAGCAAGGTGCTGCCTTCGACGCCTTCGAGCTTCACCCGCGACAGCGCGATCGGGTTCGGCCGGACCGGCGAGCGCAGCGCGAAGGTGCCGAGCGTCCCGCCGCTGCGTGGCGTCTGTGTCAGCAGATCGCGCCGCGCCTCGTGCATCCAGTAGAGCAGGTCGAGCTCGGCGAAGGCTTCGAGGCCCTTGAGCGCCGCCTGCCAATGCGGATCGATCTCGACGCGGCAGATCGGTCCGTCCTGCCGGCCCTGACGCGGGCAGTCGTCGCGCGTCGCGAAGGGCGTGCGGATACGGCCGATGAAGACGAGCCGGGCGTCCGTCCGTTCGGGCAGGGGCGCTTCGGTCTCGCCTGGCCGGGTCGCTTGCCAATCCATGATGTCGCCCCTCTGCTATCCCTCGCGCGGCAGACCCGGCACGGCGAAACCATGTCGCGCCAGAATCGCCTGCCCCTGCGGCGACAGGATGAACATGGCGAAGCGATAGCCGTTCGACGAGGCCGTGTTCAGCACCGTCAGGCCGTAATCGGCACCAACGGCAAGTTGATCCGGCAGGCGCAGCATCGCGATCCCTGGCTGTTCCTTCGCAAGCGGCTGGGCGTTCGTGCAATAGGCCAGGAAGATGTCGGCCTCGCCGCTCGCCAGCTTGTGACCGTAGACGTTGAGGCCTTCCGGCGCCGGCAGGCAGTCCGGCCCGCCGGTGAGCTTCAGCGCCTTGGCTTCGAGCGCCGCCCTGGCGCCGTGCCTCACTGCCTCTGCCTTGGCGAAGACGGCGAAGGCGTAGTCGCCGGAGGGATCGGCCTTCGGTGTCGAGGTACCGAGCTTGACCTTGGGGTCGAGCATCAGTTCGAGCAGGTTGGCGCTTGTCGCTACCAGCCCCGGGCGCAGAAAGGCGCAGAGCTCGTTGCGGGCGAAGAGCACGGCCGGGCCGGCAAGTCCGGCGCGCGCCAGTGCCTGCGGATGTCCCAGATCGGCCGAGGCGAAGACCTCGCCGGCCTCGCCCCTGATGAGCCGGTCCCTGAGCAGGCCGGAGGCGCCGAATTGTGCGGAGACGGGGATACCCGTCTCGCTGTGGAAGGCGTCGGCGATGTCGAGCAGGGCTGCGCGCAGGCTGCCGGCGGCGTGCAGGCTCACCGGGGCCGGAGCAACCAAGATCACTTACCTTCGCGTGGCAGGCCAGGCGCGACGAAACCGTGCCGCGCGAGGATGCGCTGTCCCTCCGGCGAGAGGATGAACATCGCCAGCCGATGGGCATTCGGCGAGGCGCCGTTCATCACTGTCAGCCCGTAATCGGCGCCGACCAGCAGCTTCTCCGGCAGCCTGACCATGCGGATTCCCGGCTGCTCGCGGGCGATCGGGTCGGCATTGGTGCAATAGCCCAGGAAGAGGTCGGCGGCGCCGGTCGCCAGCAGATGACCGGTGCCGTTGCGGTCCGGCGGGGTCGGGGCGCTGTTCGGGCCGCCGACGAGCTGCAGCGCCTTGGCCTCCAGCGCCGCCTTGGCGCCGGGCTTCAGCGCCTCGGCCTTGGCGAAGACCTGCCAAGCGTAGTCGCCGGACGGGTCGGCCTTCGGCGTCGAGGTGCCGAGCCTGAGCTTGGGATCGAGCATCTGCGTGAGCAGCGTGTTGCTGGTCACGTCGAGCCCGGGACGCGCGAAGGCGCAGGTCTCGTTGCGGACAAAGAGCACGACCGGGCCGGCCTTGCCGTCCTTCGCCAGCGCGAGCGGATGGTCCATATTGGCCGAGGCGAAGACCTCGGCCGGTTCGCCCTTGGTCAGGGCCTCGCGCAGCAGGCCGGAGGGGCGGAAGCTGGTCGTGACCGGAATGCGCGCCGAGGTTTCGAAGGCCTTGGCGACCTCGGTCAGCGCGTTCTTCAGGCTGCCGGCGGCGTGGAGCAGCACCGGCTTTTCGCCCTGCTGCGCCGGCGCGAGCGCCGGCCACAGGCTGACGAGGGCGACAAGAGCGAGCTTGCGCATATCTCAGGCTCCTGCCTGCCCGGCGTTGGGGAAGAAGAGCTGCTGGCCGTCGATCTTGTAGTCGGCGATCGCCTTCTGGCCTTCCGGGCTGGTCAGCCAGTCGGCGAAGAGCTTGCTGTCGGCAACCTTCACATGCGGGTGCTTGGCCGGGTTCACCGACATCACGCCGTACTGGTTGAACAGGCGCTTGTCGCCCTCGACGGAGATGACGAGATCGCCGCGGTTCTTGAACGAGATCCAGGTGGCGCGGTCGGAGAGGACATAGGCGCCCATCGCGCCGGAGGTGTTGAGCGCCGCGCCCATGCCCTGGCCGATCTCGCGGTACCAGGGACCTTTCTGCGCGGCGATGTCGATGCCCGCGACCTTCCAGAGATTGAGCTCGGCGGCATGGGTGCCGGATTTGTCGCCACGCGAGACGAAGGGCGCGGCCTTCTCCTGGATCTTCTTCAGTGCCGCGACGATATCCTTGGTGCCGGCGACGCCGGCCGGATCGCTCTTCGGACCGATCAGGACGAAATCGTTGTACATCACCGGGCGGCGCTCGGTCGAAAAGCCCTCCTCGACGAATTTCAGCTCCTGCGCTTTGGCATGGACGAAGACGACGTCGGCATCGCCGCGCCGGCCTGTGTCGAGCGCCTGACCGGTGCCCTGCGAGATGACGCGGACCTCGATGCCGGTCTTGGCCTTGAACAGTGGCAGGATGTGATTGAACAGGCCGGAATCCTGGGTCGAGGTCGTCGAGGCCACGGTGATGAAGCGCTCGCCGGCGGGAGCCTGAGCGAGAGCGATGCCGGCCAGGCCGAGGAGCAGGCCGGCGGCAAGGAGGGAGCGGCGGGTCAAGGCGGTCATCGGGCGTTTCTCCTGTCGTTCGTCTTTGTCGGTCACCAGAGCAGTTCGCCGGCGAGGAAGGCGCGCGCCTCGGCCGACTGCGGCCCAGCGAAGAAATCCTGGGCGGGCGTGTCCTCGACCAGACGGCCGCGATGCAGGAAGAGCACGCGGTCGGCGAGGCGGCGGGCCTGGCCGAGATCATGGGTCGACATCATCACGGTGATGCCCTCGGCGACGAGGTCGGAGAGCAGTTCCTCGATCTGGCGGGTCGCGGCGGGGTCGAGCTGCGAGGTCGGCTCATCCAGGAAGAGCAGTTCCGGCCGCAGCGCCCAGGCGCGGGCGATGGCGAGGCGCTGCTGCTCGCCGCCGGAGAGCAGACGGGCGGGCTGGGCGGCGCGTTCCGCCAGGCCGAAGCGTTGCAGCGCCTGTGCTGCACGCGCCTTGCGCTCGGGGCCGGTCGCGCCGGCGGCGGCGAGGGCGTGGGTGATGTTGGCCTCGACCGAGCGGCGCAGCATGATCGGCTTCTGGAAGACCATGGCATGCCGTTTGGCGCGGCCCTCGGCTCCGGCGGCCCAGCGCACGGCGCCGCGGCTCGGCGTCAGCAGGCCGTGGCAGAGGCGAAGGGTCAGCGACTTGCCGGCGCCGTTCGGCCCGAGCAGCACGGTAAGCCCGCCGGCTGGGATGGTGAAGCTGTTGGGCTCGACCAGGAGCTTGCCGTCGCCGGAGAAGGCGGCGGCCTCGACGGTGAGCGGCAGGATCGAGGTAACGCTCAGCATGATGGCTCAACCGGCATAGCGCGCGCCGATCCGGCTGGCGCCGAAGGCGATGGCGTTGATGGCTAGCGTCAGCGAGAGCAGCACGAGGCCGAGGCCGAGCGCCAGCGGCAGGTCGCCCTTCGAGGTCTCCAGCGTGATCGCCGTGGTCATGGTGCGGGTGTAGTCGGCGATGTTGCCGCCGACGATGAGGACGGCGCCGACCTCGGCGCTGGCCCGGCCGAAGCCGGCGAGCAAGGCCGTCGCCAGCGCGAAGCGTCCGTCGAAGAGCAGGGTCGGAATGGCGCGTAGCCCTTCGAGCCCGACCGAGCGGAGATGGTCGCGGTATTCGCTCCAGAGATCCTCGATCACCTGCCGCGTCAGCGCGATCACGATCGGCAGCACGAGGATCACCTGCGCGATGATCATCGCGGTCGGCGTGAACAGCAGGCTGAGCGGTCCGAGCGGGCCGGAGCGTGAGAGCAGCAGGAAGACGGCGAGCCCGGCGACGACCGGCGGCAGCCCCATCAGCGCGTTCAGGCAGACGATGATGGCCGAGCGCCCGGGAAAGCGCGCCAGCGCCAGCGCCGCTCCGAGCGGCAGGCCGATCAGCGCCGCGATCAGCACGGCGGTCAGGGTGACGCGCAGCGACAGGAAGACGATGCCGAGAAAGCCGGGATCCAGCCCGACCACCAAGGCAAAAGCCGCCTGAAAGATGGCGCCGACGTCCAAAGCCTGCTCCCACGCGCCTGCCTTGAGATTGCAAGCATTTGCAATTGGTAGAGTTCAATGCGACCAAATGCCAATGCCGTAACAAATGCAGGCAGGCGCAAAGATATGCATGATCAGGTCTGGCTAACGACTGAAGAAGCGGCCAGCTATCTGCGTCTCAAGGACCGCAAGCTCTACGAGCTGGTCGGGCACGGTGCGGTGCCTTGCACCAAGGTTTCCGGCAAGTGGCTGTTCCCACGCGCTGGGCTCGATCGTTGGCTCGAGGCCGGTCTGTCGCGGCCGGCGGGGTTCGACGCGGTTCCGCCGCCGCCGATCGTCGGCGGCAGCCAGGATTCGCTGCTGGAGCTCGCCATCCGCGAATCCGGCTGCGGGCTGGCGCTGCTGGCCGAGGGCTCGCAGGCTGGGCTCGACCGGCTCGTCCGCAACGAGGTCGCCATCGCGGCATTGCATCTGCATGCGACGCCGGATGACGACGCCGCCAACCTCGCCGCAATCCACGCCGAGCCGTCTTTGCACGATGCGGCGGTGATCAACTTCGCCCGGCGTGAGCAGGGGCTCCTGGTCGCGCCCGACGATCCGCTCGGGATCGATGGGCTCGCCACTGCGATCGCCAAGGGCGCACGCTTCGCCCAGCGCCAGCGCGGGGCCGGGGCGCAATTGCTGCTGCTGAGCCTGCTGGAGCGGACCGGCGTTCCGTCCGGCCGGATGATCACCGCCGACGGCGTCTGCGCCACCGGCCAGGATCTGGCGCTGGCGATCCGTTCCGGACGCGCCGATTGCGGTGTCGCCGCGCGCGCCATTGCCACAGCTTTCAGCCTGCGGTTCCTGCCACTGGTCTGGGAGCATGTCGATCTGGTGATGCGCCGGCGGAGTTATTTCGAGCCGGCGACGCAGAAGCTGCTCGCCTGGATGCGGCGCCCCGACATGGCGGCGCGGGCGAACGAATTCGGGGGCTACGATCTCTCGATCAGCGGGAGTGTGCGGCTGAATCGCTGATGTCCGGGCCGTGCCGCGAAACAAGCTTGCAAACGGGCCGGGCAATTGCAGCGCCTCTTGCGCTGGCCTCGGCATAGTGTTCCGGCCGGATGCAGCAGGCGGGGACGGCCTCATGACGATCGATCTCGACAGGCTCGTGCAGGAGATGACCGGCTGGCGGCGCGACCTGCATGCCCATCCGGAGTTCGGCTTCGAGGAAACGCGAACGAGCGCCTTCGTCGCGAACAAGCTGCGCGAATTCGGGCTCGACGATGTCACTGAGCGCGTCGGCGGAACCGGCGTCGTCGGCACGCTGACGCGCGGCAGTGGCAACCGGGCAATCGCGCTGCGGGCTGACATGGATGCGCTGCGCATTCCAGAGCAGGGCGAGCTGCCCTATCGCTCGATCAATCCCGGCGTCATGCATGCCTGCGGCCATGACGGGCACACAGCCATGCTGCTCGGGGCCGCCAAACTGCTGGCGGAGGAGGGCGGTTTCGACGGCACGGTGCGCTTCGTCTTCCAGCCGGCCGAGGAATGGGGGCGCGGCGCGCTCGCCATGCTCGACGACGGCTTGCTCGAGCGCTTCCCGTTCGAGGAGATCTACGGGCTGCACAATGCGCCGGGGGTGCCGGTCGGCACGTTCCAGACCCGGACCGGCGCGATCATGTCGGCCGAGGACAATTTCGAGATCGTCCTCACCGGCATCGGCGGTCACGCCGCGCGCCCGCATGTCGGCAACGAGACCCTCGTCGCCGCCTGCGCCCTCGTCACCAGCCTGCAGACCATCGTCTCACGGCGCCTCAGCCCGGCTCAGATTGCGGTGGTCTCGGTGACGGAGCTGATCACCGACGGGACGCGCAACGCCCTGCCCGGGCAGGCGCGCATCCTCGGCGATGCCCGCAGCTTCCATCCCGAAGTGAGCGCCGATATCGAGGCGCAGATGCGTGTGATCGCTGAGGGCATCGCGCGTGCCTACAATGTCGAGCAGTCGGTCATCTACACCCGCGAATTCGTGCCGCTGCTGAACCTGCCGGCCCAGACCGACGCGGCGTTGGAGGCGGCGCAGGCAGTGCTCGGTGCCGAGAACGTCTCGGTCGTGTTGGAGCCCTTCACCGGCTCGGAGGACTTCGCCCGCTTCCTGGCGCATGTGCCGGGCTGCTTCTCCTTCGTCGGCAATGGCGACAGCGCACCGCTGCACAATCCGCGCTATGACTTCAACGATGCGGGCCTGATCCACGGCGCGCGCTTCCACGCCGAGATCGTCCGGCGGCGGTTGGGGGTGGCGTGATGACGAACCGTGCAGGGGAAGGGCTTGGCGGAATGCGCACACGACCTGCGGTCACTGGCGATGCGGAGGCGATGAGCGCGGTTCTGCGCGCCATCATCGCCGCGTACGGGCGCGAGCGTCCGAGCGATGCCGACTTCGTTCTCGCGACCTATATCGCCCATCCTGACCGCGTCGCCTGCACGGTCGCGCTCGACGATGCCGGGACGCTCCTCGGCTTTCAGTCGCTGCGCCGGGCGCGTCCCGCTGACCCCCATGGGACACCGGATGGTTGGGGGAGCATCGGGACGCATGTCTCGCCGCAGGCTGGCCGTAGCGGGGTCGGCACGGCGCTGTTCGCGGTCACGCGGCAAGCTGCTTCGGAGGTGGGCATTGACCGGATCGACGCTGCGATCCGCGACGACAACCCGATGGGCCTTGCCTATTACGAGGCGCGGGGCTTTCGGACCCACAGGACCGAAAACGGGGTGATTCACAAGGTCTACACGGTGTCAGAGGGTTGACGAGCGGCCCTGGTATCGTCGCCACGCGCAGACCGGGTGCACATTTGCGCTCTTTTATACACGCTCTCGTGGCGGAATCCGCGAGGTTTTTAGCATAGACATTTACTGAACGTCTTTGCATCGTAGTGACGTAGCACACTCAGTTAATTCAGGCAGTTTCCAAAGACGGCGCCAAGGCAATGACCAAAGCACATAATCCGTGGGATATTCCGGAATGGCATTTCGTAAAGCGAGAGGCCGCTTTGATTCGTCATCTAATTGGCTCTGGAATTACTGCTTTAGGGCGAGCCAATTATGCCGATAGAACCGGCGAGTACTATACAGCCTTCTTTGCTTTATCGATCGGTCTTGAAAGGCTTTGCAAGTTGATTCTAGTAGCTGACGCCGCCCTGGCAAAAGGGGGGCAAATGCCGAATGCATCTTTTGTTCGAGCATATGGTCATAAACTTAAAGGGCTAATAGAAGCTGCTGATTCCGTGAGTCAGAAGCGTAATTTGAAGCTGAGATACCCGCGATGCACTCATGGTATCAGTCTCAAAATCATTGAGTGTTTGGATGATTTTGCTGATGCTGGGCGCGGCCGTTACGCGAATTTTGCTGCACTAGGCGACCCGAATCTCGGTAGCGAGGAGCCTGTGCGCAAATGGTGGAAGGAAGTCGCGGAAGCGATATTGAACGCGCATTACTATGGCACCAAGGAACAGGAGCGTGTCGAATCGAACGCTAGGTTGGTTGATGCGATAATGGGGCCTTTCACATTGGTTTCTCACACAAGTGAGGTTGGCGCGCATCTCGATCAGGTTCTCTCCGCATCGGTTCTCACGGGCCAAACATCCACTGTGCAGCGGTACGGGCGATTCTATGCGCTTCAAATGGTGCGGTGGCTTTCAGAGATATTCTCTGAAGTATGCCAGTTGGCTTCTTACGGTCATAGTGTTGATGCCTTCTATGGAGCTTGGGAGTACGTTAGTACCTACCTTGTCGAGGATCATTTTCTGAGAACTCGAAAGAACTGGCCGTTAGGTTAGGTTTTTTGAGGGTTAGCCGACTCAAATCCGAGTCTCGTCAAGCGGCTAGCCGGTAATTCCGCCAAACGCAGACCTTGTGCACATATTCCCGGTCGCGCTCGGCCTCGCCGAAGGGGGCGACCGGCCAAGGCCAGCTTTCATCCTCCTGCGGGCGTGCGACGCCGTACATCAGGTCGAGCCGCTCATGGATTGCTCCGGCACGGTCGCGCTCGATCATCTCGACATCGCTGATCAGGCAGACATGGCCCTTGAAGCGGGCGAGGTCGTCGAGGTGCCAGGCAATGCAGCGGCCCGGGAGGTTCTCGGGCAAAGCGGCGGCGCGGGCGGGGTTGTCTTCCAGCCAGTCGGCGACCGGCCAGGCCAGCTGCGAGAGCAGATTTATTGAGACAACGAGGTCGACGCTGTCGTCGTCAACGAGATCGGCGACCGGGTCCTGCCGTTCCGCCGCCTCTCCGGTGAGCCAGGCCATCGCGCCGGTGAGGTCGCGGCTGATGAGACTAACCTTCTTCTCCCGCCACGTTTTCAGGCGGAGCAGCGGCAGATGGACGATGTCGATGAGCACGACTTCGTCGAAGCTCTCGCAGAGCAAGTCGAGCGGGATATCGCGGGCTGGGCCGGAGCCGAGCACCACGACCTTGCGCCGCCGCGGCAGTGCCTCTGCAATTTCGGCGATGATGGCGCGGCAGCGGGCCTGATGCGGCTCCCAGGCCTTGCGCTGGCGTTGCCCGCGCGACCAGAGCGCGATGCCTTCCCGCAGCAGCCCGAACCGGCGCGCCAGCGGCGCGGCCGGTGTCAGGGCCTGCAGCGCCAGTTCCGCCAGCATCAGGGCGTGATGCCGAAAAGTGGATGCCGGTATTCGGACAACGTCATGCCCCCAGGAATCAGCTGAGCGCCCCGCGCGCCGCGACCGGCCAGACCGCCTCGACATGCGCGTCGGGGCCGTTGAGCCCGCGCACGCAGACATACCAGTCGTGCAGGTTGACGGTCGGGTCGCAATGGCCGGGCACGAGCAGGACGCGGTCGCCGCGATGCGGCACAGCGACGGGATCGCCGGTCAGGATGCCGTGTTCGTCGGAGGGTTTGGTGTAGATCACGCCGTCGCGTTGCCACGGCACCGGCATACCGGAATCGACCGCGGCGGCCTTGTGCCCGGCATCGACGATGGCGCGGTCCGGCACTGGCTTGCTCATCACGCCCGCGAGCACGAACAGCGCATGCTGGAAGGTGTGGAAGGTCGAGCCGTCGGCCATGCGGTTCCTGGCGTAATCGGCGTCCATGAAGATGTAGGAGCCGCATTGCAGCTCGTTCCAGATGCCGGAGCGGCTCTCCAATTCGAAGGTGCCGGTGCCGGCGCCGCCGACGGTCTCGCAGGCGAGGCCGGCCTGGGCGAGGCGCTCGATCGCGTTGCGAGCGAGCAGGCCGGCGCGCTCGATCGCCTCGCTGCGCTCGTCGATCGAGCGCATATGCTGGGCCGAGCCGTGATAGGCCTGCACGCCGCGAAAACGCAGCGTGTTGCTGCGTGCCACCGCCTCGGCGAGCCGCACCGCCGCCTCGCCGGGCGCGACGCCGCAGCGTCGGCCGCCGATGTCGAGCTCGACCAGCACGTCGAGGACGACGTCGTTGCGCGCCGCGGCCTCGGCGGCCTCGCGCACGCCATCGATATGGTCGACACAGAGCCCGATGCGGGCCTCGCGGGCGAGCTTGGCCAGCCGGTCGAGCTTGGCCGCGCCGGCGATCTCATTGGTGACGAGCACGTCGGTGACGCCGCCTGCGACCAGGATTTCGGCCTCGCCGACCTTCTGGCAGCACTGGCCCACCGCGCCATGGGCGATCTGGCGCAGGGCGATCTCGGGGCTCTTATGCGTCTTGGCGTGCGGGCGCAGGCGCAGGCCGCTCGCCTCGGCAAAGGCCGCCATGGTGACGAGATTCCGCTCGAAGGCATCGAGATCGATGATCAATGCGGGGGTATCGATCTCGGCGAAGGACTGTCCGGGCCGGGCCGGCGGGGCAAGGGGCATGGGCTCTCGATGGCTGGTGAATCAACTCATGGCTATCGGACGTCAGCTTCGTGTCCGGAGCAAGACCGGCAGTGGCGCTCGCATGGCGGTCATGTTAGGCCGCGCGCCATGAAGATCGGCCGCGTCACCGACGACACCCTTGCGCTCTTTGCCCGAGTCTGGCGCGAGCGCGGACGGCAATACCTGCCGCAAATGCTCGCCATCCTCGCCCTCGTCGTGGTCATCGCGGCGACGACGAGCTTCTATCCGCTGCTGATCAAGGCGGCGTTCGATGCTTTCGCCGACCCGATCGGGGCCGAGGCGACCGGCTTCGTGCGCCGCGCCGAGCGGCTGGTCTCGAAATCGCTCGGCATCGAGATCGGCGTCGTCAACGCGGTGGCCGTGGTCGTGATCATCGTCACCGCGATCAAGGGCTTCTCGCTGCTGACGCAGACGGTGATGACCAACAGCGTCGTCAGCCGAATCGAGGCGGACATGCAGAGCGCGCTCTACGCGCATCTGATCGATGCGGACCTGGCGCAGCTGCAACGAGAGAACCCCGCCTCACTCACCCAGCGCTTCACCACCGACTTCACCTTCGTCAAGGAAGCGCTGACGCGGCTGGTCAATATCGCGGTCCGCGATGTGATGACGGCGATCGCACTCGTCGGCGCCATGCTCTGGATCGACTGGAAAATGACGGCGGTGGTGCTGCTGATCGCGCCGATCGTCGCCCGTCCGATCGGCCGGATCGGCAAGAAGCTGCGCCGAATGGCGATGTCGCAGCAGGAGCAGACCGGCATCATGGCGGGCCTGGTCACCGAGAGCCTGCAGGGCGCGCGCGTCGCCAAGACCGATTCGCTCGAACCCTATCTCAAGGATCGCGCCGCCGCCGCTTTCGAGACGATCCGGACGCTGAAGATGAAGGCTGCCAATGCACGTGGCCGGCTCGATCCGCTGCTCGAGGTCGCCGGCGGCATCGCGGTCGCAGGCGTGCTCGCTGCGATCGGCGTGCGCATCACTTCCGGCACGTCCACGGTCGGCGACTTCACCGGCTATGTCTCGGCGCTGCTGCTCGCGGCGCAGCCGATGCGCTCGCTCGGCAATCTCAACGCCATCGTCCAGGAGGCGGGCGCCTCGCTGAAACGCTATTATGCGCTGATCGACGAGAAGCCGCTGATCACCGAGCGTCCGGACGCCAGGCCTCTGGCGGTGAGCGGCGGCGAGATCGCCTTCCGCGACCTGCGCTTTCGCTATCGCGACGACCAGCGCGGGCTGGAAGGCATCGACCTCGTCGCCGCGGCCGGCAAGACCACGGCGCTGGTCGGTCGCTCCGGCTCGGGCAAGTCGACCATGCTGGCGCTGGTGCCGCGCCTCTACGATGCCACCGAGGGCAAGGTCGAGATCGACGGCCAGGATATCCGCGACGTGACCCTGCGCAGCCTGCGCGGCCAGATCGGCGTGGTCAGCCAGGATGTCGTGCTGTTCGACGACACGGTGCGCGCCAATATCGGTTTCGGCCGCCCGGGCGCGAGCGAGAACGACATCATCGCCGCGGCCAAGGCGGCTGCCGCGCATGACTTCATCATGGCGATGCCGGAAGGCTATGACAGCCGGGTCGGCGAGCGCGGCTCGCGGCTTTCCGGCGGCGAGCGCCAGCGCCTCGCCATTGCCCGCGCCGTCCTCAAGGACGCGCCGATCCTGCTGCTCGACGAGGCCACTTCGGCGCTCGACACCCAGTCGGAGCGGCTGGTGCAGCAGGCGCTGGCGGAGCTGACCAAGGGCCGGACCACGCTCGTGATCGCTCACCGGCTCTCGACCGTGCGCGAGGCTGACCAGATCGTCGTGCTCGACGAAGGCAAGGTGATCGAGACCGGCGATCACGACGAGCTGATCGCCCGCGACGGCGCCTATGCGCGGCTCTATCGGCTGCAGTTCGCGGAGGGGTAAAGCCATTCGCCTGGAGACCGAGCGCCTCATCCTCGATCTGCATGGGTTGGAACAGTTCGAGCCGCTTCACCAGATGTGGGCCGATGCCGCGGTCGTGCGCCATATCGGCCAGCCCTCGAGCGTGCAGGAAGCCTGGATGCGGCTGCTGCGCTATCGCGGGCTCTGGCCGCTGCTCGGCTATGGCTACTGGGCGCTGACCGAGAAGGCGAGCGGGCGCTTCGTCGGCGATCTCGGCTTCGCTGATTTCCACCGGGAGATCGAGCCGTCGATTCGCGGCATACCGGAGGCCGGCTGGGTGCTCGCGAGCTGGGCCCATGGCCAGGGTTTCGCCAGCGAGGCGCTCGCCGCGGCACTGGGTTGGCTCGACGGACGGACCGGGCACGAGAGCTCGGTCTGCCTGATCGCGCCGGAAAACGCGCCTTCGCTGCGGCTCGCCCGGCGTTTCGGATTTCGCGACGAGCGCGTCGTCAGCTTCCTGGGGCATGAGACGCTGTTGCTTCGGCGCTCAGGGCCGGCGGAGCGTTGAGGTAGCGCGCCGGCTCCGATACAAGCATGGCGGGCATGCGGCGCGCGCGGGCTCCTGCTGACAGGACCTGCCACATTCCACTGGCAGTGTCGCTGCTCAAAAACCGACGAGATTTGGACCGTGACGACTTCTTCGACCGCCAGCGCCGGGGTGCGCAAGGCGACGCGCCGCGAATGGCTGGGCCTGATCGCGATCGCATTCCCCTGCATGATCTATTCGATGGACCTGACGGTCCTGAACCTCGCCGTGCCGACCTTGACGCGCGAGCTCAAGCCCTCGGCTGGTGAGCTGCTCTGGATCATCGACATCTACGGCTTCATGGTCGCCGGCTTCCTGATGACCATGGGCACGCTCGGCGACCGGATCGGCCGGCGCAAGCTCCTGCTGATCGGCGCGGCCGCCTTCGGCGTGGCCTCGGCCGTCGCCGCCTTCTCGACCAGCACCGAGATGCTGATCGTGATGCGCGCGCTGCTCGGCATCGCCGGGGCGACGCTGGCGCCCTCGACGCTCTCGCTGATCGCGGTGATGTTCGAGGACGAGACCGAGCGCACCTTCGCGATCTCGATGTGGATCGCCAGCTTCTCGGCCGGCGCCGTGATCGGCCCGCTGATCGGCGGTGCGCTGATCGAGTATTTCTGGTGGGGCTCGGTCTTCCTGATCGCAGTGCCGCCGATGCTGATCCTGCTCGTGATCGGTCCGATCCTGCTGCCGGAATACAAGGCGCCGCAGGCGGGCAAGCTCGACCTCGTCAGCGCGTTGCTCTCGCTGGCGACGATCCTGCCCGTGATCTATGGGGTGAAGCACTGGGCCGAGTTCGGGCTCTCGGCCTATGTGCTCGGCTTCATCGTCGTCGGCTTCGCGCTCGGCGTCGTCTTCGCGCGCCGGCAGAAGCAGCTCGCCGATCCGATGGTCGATTTGACCCTGTTCGCTATTCCAGCGTTTCGCGCGGCGCTGGCGATCAATCTCGCCGGCATCATGGTGATGTTCGGCAGCTTCATCTTCATGGCCCAGTACCTTCAGCTCGTCGCCGGACTGACGCCGCTGGAAGCGGGAATCTGGTCGCTGCCCTCGGCGGTCGCCTTCACGCTCGCCTCCTTCGCGGTGACGCCGCTGACCCTGCGCTTCAAGCCGGCGACGCTGATGGCGGGCGGCATGGTGCTCTCGGGCCTCGGCTTCGCCTGGCTCGCCTTCGCGCCGAACCTCGTCCAGATCGTCGCCTCCTCGATCGCGTTCTCGATCGGCTTCACGCCGGTGGTCGCGCTGACGACCGGGATCGTGGTCGGTTCGGCGCCGCAGGAACGGGCCGGCGCAGCCTCGGCCATGTCCGAGACCAGCATCGAGCTCGGCGGTGCGCTCGGGATCGCGGTCTTCGGCAGCCTCGGCACGGCGCTCTATCGCCGGAGCATGTCGGATCTGTCGGTCGCGGGCGTGGATGGCGCAGTGCTGGCGCCGGCACGCTCGACGCTCGGCGGGGCGCTGGCGACGGCCGAACGGCTGGCGCCGGACCAGTCCGCGCATCTGCTCCAGGCGGCGCGCGAGGCCTTCATGACCGGCTTCCACGCGGTCGCGCTGATCGCGATCGCCGGCATGGTGTTCTGCCTCGCGGTGGCGCTGACGACCTTGCGCGATGCAAGGCCTTCGGGCGCGCATTGACGCCGCTTATGGCTCGCGCAGCAGCGCCTCGGCTGCAGCCGGGAAACCGCGGAAGGAGAGCGGCAGCGCGACCTCGCGCTTGCCGGCGTCGAGATAGCGCATCTGGCCGGCCTCGCCGAAGCCGCGCCAGCGCTTGAAGGCGTCGTCACTCAAGGCGATCTCGGCGAAGCAGCCGCCCGGCAGGCAGCGCTGGAAGATCGCGGTCGCCTCGTCCTTGTCGGCGACGCTGACGCGCACGCCGGCATTGTTGCCGAGCGACAGGTTCGGCGGCACCTGGATAACCAGCTTGATCGGCTCGTCCTTGACCGGCCGGCCGATGGCGACGAGCGCGATCGGACCACGCTGGCCCTGCTGCTCCAGTGTCTGGACGATCTCGCAGACGCGGGCCGCGACGCTCGTCTGGCAGCGCAGCACCCAGTCGCCATAGCTCGCCGTGGTGTTGTCGGGCTGCGAGACGGCGCCGGGGGCGGGAGCTGGCGTCGCTTGCGCCTGGTTCGATCGCTGCGGGGCAGGGCGCTGCGCCGGCGTCTGGGCAAGCGCGGTACCGGCCAGAAGCAAGGCGAAGAAGGCGAAGGCGGTCGGTCGTCTCAGCATGGCGGCTCGGGTCCCAAGCGGGCGATCGCCGAGTTCAAGACCAGGACCGGCCGCAGCGCAAGCGGCAGTTGCCGGCAGCCGTCACGGATGCCAGCCGGTCTCTTCCGCGGGGGCTTCGTGCTTGGCCTCCTGGGCGCGTGCTTCCTCGACCACGGCGAAGACCGCTCGCAATGCCGCCTCGACGCCTTCGCCGGAGGCGGCGGATAGGGCGATCGGCGTGCGGCCGCAGGCGCGCTTCAGCCGGGCGAGTTGTTCCTTGCGCACCTCCGGCGTCAGCGCATCGACCTTGGAGAGTGCGACGATCTCCGGTTTCTCGTCGAGATCGGCGCCATAGGCGGCGAGCTCCTTGCGCACGGTCTTGTAGGCCTTGCCGGCATGCTCGCTGGTACCCTCGACCAGATGCAGCAGCACGCGGCAGCGCTCGATATGGCCGAGAAAGCGGTCGCCGAGACCATGGCCCTCATGCGCGCCCTCGATCAACCCGGGGATGTCGGCGAGCACCATCTCGCGCCCGTCGACGCGGACGACGCCTAGGCCGGGATGCAGCGTGGTGAAGGGATAATCGGCGATCTTCGGCTTCGCGGCCGTCACCGTGGCAAGGAAGGTCGACTTGCCGGCATTGGGCAGGCCGACCAGGCCGGCATCGGCGATCAGCTTGAGCCGCAGCCAGACCCAGCGCTCCTCGCCCGGCAGACCGGGATTGGCATGGCGCGGCGCCTGGTTGGTCGAGGTCTTGAAATAGGCGTTGCCGAAGCCGCCATTGCCGCCCTTGCACAGGACGAAGCGCTGGCCGGGCTCGGTCAGGTCGGCGATCAGCGTCTCGCCGTCCTCGTCCAGGATCTCGGTGCCGGGCGGCACCTTGAGCACGATCGGGGGACCGTTGGCGCCGTGCCGGTCCTTGCCCATGCCGTGCTCGCCGATCCGGGCCTTGAAGTGCTGCTGGAAGCGGAAGTCGATCAGCGTGTTCAGGCCCTGGACGCATTCGACCACGACGTCGCCGCCGCGCCCGCCATCGCCGCCATTGGGCCCGCCGAACTCGATGAATTTCTCGCGCCGGAACGAGACGCAGCCGGCGCCGCCGTCACCGGCCTTCACATAGATCTTGGCTTGGTCGAGGAATTTCATGATCGCTAGGTAGTCGTATGCGCCGCGTGGGGCAATGCGTTGCGCATGAAAACGGGCCCGCCGCCAGGCGGGCCCGCGATTTTCACGCCATGCAGGGCTCTTCGCTGAAGCGCTCCGCCTGCTGCTGCTCCGCAGCCGGCAGCGGGGCCCAGCCGGAGGCGCTCCAGCTCTTCAGCGCCGCCCAGGTCGAGCGGTCGAGCCGGAACTGCTCGCAGGGGAACAGGCCGCCGCGCGCCGGCAGCGACTTGAGGAAGGAGCCCTCCTGCCGGAAGCCGCTCTTCTCCAGCACCCGGCGCGAGGCCGGATTGATGACGCGGGTGTCGGCCTCGATCGCGTCGATCTCGACCAGCGAGAACATCGTGTCGATCAGCGCCTGCACCGCTTCGGTGGCGTAGCCCTTGTTCCAGTGCGGCGTGCCGAGCCAGTAGCCGATGAAGGGCCGCCCGCTTGCCTGCTTGTGCGCGCCGATCATGCCGATCAGCTCGTTCGGCTTCTCGCGCGGGGTGATCGCCAGCACGAGATGCTCGCCCAGCGCATTGCCCTTGCGCGTCGCGAAGACGAAGGGGTCGACCGCCTGCGTCGGATAGGGATGCGGGATCGAGGCCGTCATTTCGGCGACGGCCTTCTCACCGGCGAGACGCAGGATGGCGGTGGCGTCGGCGATCCGCGGCCAGCGCAGCCACAGCCGCCTGGTCTCGAGCCGGAAGACGTCGTCTCTCGTCAATTCGGGGAACATCGGGGTCTCTCCGTCGGCGCAAACGAAAGGGGGAGCTGGGCTTTGGTCCCATCTCCCCCTCGCTTGACCTTCGGGAAACCCGTTAGGGGCTCTTATTCCCTTGATCCGTCCGGTTCGATGGAACCGGCGGATCGAGAACATTCCCTATCCGCCGTTTACTCTGCGGCCTCTTGGGCCGGGACTACGTTCACGAAAGCTCGGCCGAGCTTCGTCGTGAATCGGACGCGACCATTCGACGTGGCAAAGAGCGTATGGTCTTTGCCCATGCCGACGTTCGCGCCGGCATGCCATTTGGTGCCGCGCTGACGAATGATGATGTTGCCGGCCACGACCGCCTGGTCGCCAAAACGCTTCACGCCGAGACGCTTGCTTTCGGAGTCACGACCATTGCGCGACGAACCGCCTGCCTTTTTGTGAGCCATAACGCCCTACCTCAAAAACTCTTCAGTCCATGTAACCCGAATCGGTGGCAAAAGCCACCCCGATCGGGCGTGAAGCTTCGCGGAGCCTGTCAGCGCCGGTCAGTAGTCTTCGCCAGAGGCGAGCTCGGCCTGGTCGGCCTTGGCCCGCGGCGGCTTGCCGGCGAGCAGCTCCTTGGCCTGCTCGACCCACTCCTCGCGGGTGGCGCGGCCACGCAGCTTCAGCTCCTCGTCCCACTTGGCGACGTCGGCCTCGGTCCAGGCGGCGATGTCGTTCCAGGAGGTGATGCCGGCGGCGCGCAGCTTCTTCTCGATGGTCGGGCCGACGCCCGAGATCAGCGAGAGGTTGGAGGCGTCGAGGCCCTCGGCCTTGGCGTCAGCCTTGGCCTTGGCAGGCTTGGCCGCAGCCTTGCCCTTGACGGTTTCGCTGCCGGCCTTGAGCGCGACGGGAGCGGCTTCGCCCTTCTTCATCTCCGGCTTCTTGCCGCCGGTGAGGATGTCGGTGATGCGCACCACGGTCAGCTCGGCGCGGAAGCCGCGCTTGCGCTTGGAATTCTGGCGGCGACGCTTCTTGAAGGCGATGACCTTCTCGCCGCGAGCCTGCTCGACGATCTCGCCGGCGACGGTGATGTCACCGAGGAAAGGGGCGCCGATCGTCGACTTCTCGCCATCGGTCAGCATCAGCACGGAGCCGAACGCGACGGTGTCGCCCGGATTGCCCTCGATCTTGGCGACGGTGATGCGGTCATTGGCGGCGACGCGGAACTGCTTGCCGCCGGTCTTGATGACTGCGAACATCTTAGTGTTCTCCATGTTGAGCCCCGCCCTGTCATGGCTCCCTTCAAGGAGCGCACGCGGGACGGCTTTTTGGCAGTCGGTTGCGTGGTCGGGTTTGCTCTTCTGAGCCCGCTGCATCCGCCGCATAGAAGCGGCATGGCCGGCGGCAGCCAAAAGAGATCAGGCGCGGGTTTCCCCACGCCGGACGCGGCTTCCTAGTCGCGCATGGGCGATGCGTCAAGGAAAAGCAGCATGCCAGCGCAGGATTTCAACGCTGTGACAGAGTTGTGGACGCATCGCGTCGGAAAGGCTTGTGCCGGGCGGACGCAATGTGTAGTAACCAGCCCGCTTCGACCAGAGCGACCGCGGACAGGTGGCAGAGAGGTTGAATGCACCGCACTCGAAATGCGGCATACCCGCAAGGGTATCGGGGGTTCAAATCCCTCCCTGTCCGCCATCACTCCTGCGCTAAGATCATGATTTGATTGAGAGATCAAAGATCGCTCGCGCCCGAAACCCCAACTATTACCCCAACACGGTCATTCATTAAGCAATGCGATTCCTATTCGCGCCAAAAATCGCCGGCCGGTCCCCCGGGCGAGATGCGCCAGGAGCGGAAATTGGTTTCATGCCCGGAAGCGGACACCTGACAACGAGCCTCTTCATCCTTGAGCAACAGTCGCGCGTGCCTTCGCGGATCGAGCGAGCCCGATCTTGATTCCGACCAGCACGGGGGCTGCGACGACGAACAGCAGGGCGACGGCGTTGAAGGCGGTGTCGAAGGCGATGACGGCGGACTGACCGGTCACGAGCCGGCCGAGCAGGCTCGCCGCTGCCCGGCTGGCCGCAACCGCATCCATCCCCTTCGCCGTCAGCAGCGCCGTCATGGTCGCCAGCCGCTCCATCACCGCCGGCCTCCCGGCGGCGATATTGGCGCCGAGGACCGAGAGATTGGCGATGGTGTGATGGTCGATCAGCGTCTGGAGAGCCGCGATCCCCATGAGCCCGCCGAGCTGACGGCCGGTGTTGAATAGGCCGATGCCGCTGGCGAGGCCGTGGCTGGGAAGATCGCTGAACGCGATCAGGTTGATCGACAGGAACAGGAAACCGAGGCCGAAGCCGCGCAGCAGGATCGCGGTCATCATGTCGTGCGCCCCGCTCTCGCTGCTCGAACCGGAGAGCAGCCACATCGCGACCATGAAGATCAGGATGCCGAAGGGCACCGTGGCGAAGGGTGGCAGGTGGCGGAACTGGATGAGACAGGCGGCGAGGAGCAGCGTGCCGATGAAGGCTGCGCCGCTCGGGAACAGCAGCAGGCCGGCATCCGTCGGCGTGAGGGCGAGGACCGAGACTGCGAAGGAGGGGAGCAGGAACCCGCTGCCCGACAATGCGGCGCCGGCGACGAAGCTGACGATGAAGGCGAAGGTGAAATCATTCGCTCCGAAGATGCCGAAGTCGAGCAGGCCCCGGCCTTTGGCCATGACCTGCCGGCCGAGAAAGGCGAGTAACGCGGCGACGCCGAGCAGCGCCAGCCAGAGGATACGCGGCTCCTCGAACCAATCCCAGCGGCTGCCTTGCGAGAGGACATAGCTGACGCAGAAGAACGTGACGGAGATCAGCGCGAAGCCGGCCCAGTCGAAGGGGCGCGGCGCCTCCCTGGCGGACTCCGGGCCGTCTGCGATCAGCAGGAGCCCGGCGGCCGCCAGCGCCAGCGGAACGATGCCGAAGAAGATCCAGGTCCAGGAATGGGTGTCGACCAGCCAGCCCTGAAGAGCCGGCGCGATCGTCGCGGGCGCGACCACGGCGCCCATCGCGAACAGCGCCTGGAGCAGCGGCTGATGGGCGCGCGGATAGCGCAGGAAAACCAGCGCCTGACCGGCGATGAGCAGGGCGCCGCCGCAGAAGCCCTGGACAATCCGCAGTGCGATCAATAGATCCAACCGGGCAGTCATCGCGGCGAGGCCCGACGCCAGCCCCATCGTCAGGGTCGCGGCGATGACCAGGCTGCGCGGGTCGATCCGGCTCACCAGCCAGGGCGCGGTCACGAAACCGATCAGCTTCAGCGTAGTGTAGCCGATGTCGAGCCAGGCGAACTCGTCGGGCGTGGCGGAGGTGTCGCCGATGATGTCGCTGCGTCCGAGCGCGAGGACAGTGCCGGCGATCGCCTCGGTCAGCGTGGCGAGTGCGATGCCGATGAGGAGAAGGGTGCCGGCTGCGGGGCTGTCGCGGCGCGGCGGGGCGACGACGAGCGCGGTCATGAGCCGCTTCCTCCGCTGATCTCGACGCGGGCGGACAGGCCGGGCACGAGGCGGCCGGGCAGCGGATTGTTCGCAAACCGGATCTTGACCGGAACGCGCTGGACGACCCGGACGAAGTTGCCGGTCGCATTGTCGGTGGGCAGCAGGCTGAAGGCTGAGCCGCTGCCGGGGGCGAAGCTGTCGACCACGCCCTGCAGCACCTGGTTCGGATAGCCGTCGACACTGATCCGGACCTGCTGGCCCGGCCGGATCTCTTCGAGCTGCGTCTCCTTGAAGTTGGCGACGACCCAGACATCGTCGACCGGGACGATGTCGAGCAGGGCGGTTCCGGGCGCGACCAGTCGGCCGACGCGGACCTGGCGGTTG
The DNA here is from genome assembly GCF_050275675.1 of Allobosea sp. NPDC003192. NCBI lineage: Bacteria > Pseudomonadati > Pseudomonadota > Alphaproteobacteria > Hyphomicrobiales > Alloboseaceae > Allobosea > Allobosea sp. NPDC003192. Next base: position 24,962 of record NZ_JBNNPK010000021.1, on the reverse strand, counting down.
CCGATCACGCCGCCGACCGGCGCACGGACTACCGTGTTGTCGAGATCGATCTGGGCGAGGTCGCGCGCGGCCTTCGCCTGCGCCACGGCGGCGACGGCTGCTTCGCGCTGCGTGGTCAGGACAGCGATGCGCTGCTGCTGCGCCTCGATCGTCGCCGAGGCGGCTGCCAGGTTGGCCTCGGCCCGCGAGCGGGCGGCGTCGCTCTCGTCGAGCAGCGCCTGGCTCACCGCATTGCTGCGGATGAGCTCGCGCCGCCGCCCTTGCGACCGTGTCGCCAGGGTCACTTCGGCGATCGCCGCCTGCTTCTGCGCTTCGGCCTGCTTGACCAAAGCGTGCTGGAGCTTGGTCTCGGCGTCGACATTGGTGACGTGCGCCTGCGCCGCCTCGATATTGGCCACGGCCTGGGCGAGCTTGGCGCGATAGTCGGCATCGTCGATCCGGAACAGGGTGTCCCCGGCCTTGACCGCCTGGTTGTCCTCGATCTCGACCGCTATGACATAGCCCGCGATCTTCGGCGCGAGCGAGGTCACGTCGCCGCGGATATAGGCATTGTCCGTCGCCTCGCCGCCGGAACGGGCATTGGCCCATCCGACGGCCGCGGCCGCAACGGCGCCGAGGCACAGCAGCACCCCGACGATCTTTTTCTTGTTGGGCCGTGCTGCGGGGGCGGCATTCCTGGCGCCCTCGTCTGTCACGACGATGCCCGTCTCCTCCTGGGAGTCCATGGTCCTGTTCCCGTTGAATGCCGTGGCTGCGATCAGCATCCGGCGACGGGGATTCCGTCGCCGCGACGCGAGCCTCGATCAGCTCATTTCTTGACGAATCTGGTCAGCTCCGTGTCGTCGGTGTCGACGACGAACACGGCCAGGATGCGCGCAGGCTTCGTGTCGCTGGCGTTCGCGCTGACGCCGTGGAAGGCGCCGGGCTCTTCAGCCCAGTTTTCGCCGACCTGGTAGATCTTTTCCGGCGAGCCGTTGACGCTGCTGCGGACCGAGCCCTCGAGCACCGTGGCATAGATAAAGGCGGATTTTGCGTGCGTGTGGGCCGGCGAGCCGGCGCCCGGCCCGTATTCGACCAGTACGCCCTTCAGGCTCTTGCCCGGGATGTGTGGCAGCGGGCGATCGAACACGGTCGTGATCTTGCCTGCAGGCCGTTCCTGGGCCGGGGCTGCGGTGGTCGCGAGCATGGTCAGGGCGAGAGCCGAGAAAAATCGTGTGAACATTGCAATCCTCCTGGATGGTCAGCGCTGTCATTCGCGTTCGGGGGAGGGCGCTCGGCTCAGCGGGCCGCCGGCTGAGCCTTCGACTGGCTGAGCCAGTCCTCGAAGCGAATCGCGCCGATGCGCGCGTACTCTCCGGGCGTGAGCGAGCGGTCGGAGAGGACGCCGCCGTAGTAGCGGGCATGGATATCCGGTACGATCTTGCGCGGATCCTGCGTCGCCTTCAGGAAGCGTCGGGCCAGTTCGTCGAGCGGCATCGCCTCGGGGCCGGCGACCTCGATCGTGCCGTTGACCGGCGGAGCGACGGCCGCATCGGCGAGCGCTGCCGCGACATCGGCCGACGCCATTGGCTGGATCAGAGCCGGAGACAGGCGAATTTCCTCGCCGACGACAGCCGACTGGACGATGGCGCCGACGAATTCGAAGAACTGCGTGGCGCGCAGGATGGTGTATGGGATGCCGGACGCCTTGATCAGGCTTTCCTGGGCGACCTTGGCCCGGAAATAGCCGTTGTCGGGCAGCCGCTCGCTGCCGACGATGGATAGGGCGACATGGTGGCGCACCCCGGCGGCGGCTTCTGCAGCCAGCAGATTGCGGCCCGAGGTCTCGAAGAAGTCGAGGACGGCCTTGTCCTCCCAGACCGGCGCGTTCGCCACGTCGACGACGACGGCAGCTCCGTCGAGCGCTTCGGCCAACCCCTCGCGGGTGATGGTGTTGACCCCGGTGTTGGGCGCGGCTGCGAGCACCTTGTGGCCGCGCGCTTTGAGGTTCTGCACGAGCTTCGATCCGATGAGGCCGGTGCCGCCGATGACGACGATCTTCATGGGCTTTCTCCGTGTCTCCCGACTGCAACCATTGCCGTCGACATGGCCGGAGAGTGCCGGTGTGCTTGCAGGAAGTCCTTGCGGCGGGCTTGAATTGCCCTTCAAGAATGCTTGGTTTCTTGTCCAAGATGGCACCTTGCGGCAGAGATGCAGGCGAGGGGCTACCAGTGTCGGACTATGCTCGAGCAACTGCCCCGATCAGGGAGCTGAAGGGGGTCGGCCAGGGGACGACCAGCGTGACATTCGCGTTTGGCGATTATCTGCTCAACCCCGAGCGTCGGGAACTGACCCTGCGTTCGCAGGTCGTGACCGTCGGGCCGCAGGTCTTCGACCTGTTGCTGCATCTCGTCACGAACCGCGACCGGGTTGTCGGCAAGGACGAATTGCTGCAGGCGGTGTGGAGCGGCCGGATCGTCTCGGAATCGACCATCACCAGCCACATCAATGCGGTTCGGAAGGCCGTCGGCGATAGCGGCGAGGATCAGCGCCTGGTCCGGACGATCGCCCGCAAGGGGTTCCGCTTCGTCGGCGAGGTCGAGCAGACCGCAGATGCGAGACAGCCAGCCGGAGCGGGCTTCGTCGAGCGGGCTATGGGGCAGACGGTGGAGTCGCCCTCCACAACACCCCTCCCGCCGGACAGGCCCTCCATTACCGTTCTGCCCTTCCAGAACCTGAGCGGCGATCCAGAGCAGGAGTATTTCGCCGACGGTGTGGTGGAAGACATCATCGCCGCCCTGTCGCGTATCCGCTGGCTGTTCGTCATCGCCCGCAATTCGAGCTTTGCCTTCAAGGGCGGGGCGGTGGATGTGAAGGAGGTCGGCCAGGAGCTCGGCGTGCGCTACGTGCTGGAAGGCAGCGTCCGCAAATCCGGGAACAGGGTGCGCATTACGGGACAACTCATCGACGCTAAGACCGGGACGCATCTCTGGGCAGAGCGCTTCGAAGGCATGCTCGACGACATCTTCGAGCTGCAGGACCAGATCACCGAAAGCGTCGTCGGCGCGGTCGCGCCGCAGCTCGAACGGGCGGAAATCGAGCGCGCCAAACGCAAGCCGACGGAGCGCCTCGACGCCTACGACTATTACTTGCGCGGCACGGCGAAGCTCCACTCCGGAACCAGAGAAGCCATCGAGGCGGCGCTGCCGCTCTTCTACAAGGCCACCGAGCTCGATCCTGAATTCGCGTCAGCCTATGGCATGGCGGCCTGGTGCCATTTGTGGCGCAAGGTGAATGGCTGGATGATCGATCGTCCACGCGATATCGCCGAGGGCGTGCGGCTGGCGCGGCTGGCGGTCGAATTCGGCCGGGACGATGCGGTCGCCCTGACGCGGGCCGGCCATGCGCTCGGTCATTTCACGGGCGACCTCGATGGCGGCATTGCACTCATCGACAGGGCGGTGCTGCTCAACCCCAATCTCGCCGCCGGCTGGTTCCTCGGCGGTTTCCTACGCGCTCTCAACGGCGAAACGACCGCTTCTTTCGAGCATTTCGAGCATGCCGTTCGATTGAGCCCGCTGGATCCCGAAATGTTCAGGATGCAGGTCGGGACGGCGCTGGCACACCTCTTTGCGGGGCACTTCGATGCGGCGGTGGCCTGGGCCGAAAAAGCCGCCGGAAACCTCCCGACCCTGCTTGTCGCGGCCGCCGTGATGGCGGCGAGCCATGCGCTCGCCGGACGCGCCCAGGATGCGCGGCAGGCCATGGAGCGTCTGCACGCACTCGATCCATCCATGCGCATCACCAAGCTCCAGGACTGGCTTCCGATCCGTCGCCCGGAGGATCTCGCACTGTTCGCGGAGGGGTTGCGGCTGGCAGGGCTGCCTGAGTGATCTGCTTGTCGGCTGCCTGGCCATCGGGCGCCTAAGGGGAAGGCAGCGTACTCTTCCCACCGCTCCGTGCTCAATTCGAGCTAAAGGCCAAAGAATTGGTGGCGAAACGCAACGTCGTTCGATGCGCTATCGCTCGCCAGCATGCGCCATTTGCGGTCATTGAGAGGTCGCCCGCAAGCAGACAGTCAGCGCGACGATTTCACCGCGCTCCTCGTTGTCCTATTGGCGGATGCTCAAGCAAACCGCACGAGATTGAGGGCCGGCAGCGGGCCGCCGGGAAACTGGACGAGGCGGGCGCCGAGCGCCAACGCCCCGAGATCAATCCCGAAGAATCCGAGACGATCGATCAGCCCGCCGATCTCCGCCTTGGCCTGTTCATCGTCGCCCGAATAGAACAGCACGCGCCGGCCGCCTTCCGCCCCGGGATCACCGGCAACGAGATGCGGCTGGAGATGGTTGAAGGCCTTCACCACCCGCGCGCCCGGTACGAGGCCGGCGAACACCTCTGACGAAGCGCGCCCGTTGAGCTCCGCCGGCTTGAACAGCGGCGCTTCGATCGGATTGTTGGCGTCGACGGCGATACGTCCGCCGAAATCCGGCAGCCCGGCCAGCGCCGCTGGCAGCTTCGACCAGTTGACCGCGACGAGGACGATGTCCTTTGACGCCGCGTCCTCGCGGGTGCCCGCTTTGATGGTCGGGCCGATGGCGGCAACGACCTCCTTCAGGCTTTCCGGGCCGCGGCTGTTGGACAGGGTGGCCGCGATGCCGTTGCGGGCGAGCGCTGAGGCGAAGGCCTGGCCGATCTGGCCGGCGCCGATGATGCCGATGCTGGGCATGGGATCTCTCCTTTGATGAACGGTCTGATCGGATGTCAGGCGGTGAGCCCGCCATCGGCAACGATGTCGGCGCCGGTGACGAAGGCGGCCTCGGGGCTCGCGAGGAACGCGACGACGCTCGCGATCTCATGCGGCTGGCCGTAGCGGCCGATCGCCATGCCGGGGCCGACGATGGCGGCGACCGGCCCGTCCGCCGGGTTCATGTCGGTGTCGGTCGGGCCGGGATGGACGGTGTTGACCGTGATGCCCTTCGGGCCGAGGTCGCGCACCAGCGAGCGGTTGAAGCCGGTGATCGCCCCTTTGGTCAGGGTGTAGAGCGAAGCGGTCGGAAAGGCGGCGTAGCGTGTCATCGACGAGCCGATCTGGATGATGCGCCCGCCCGGCTTCATGTGCCGCGCCGCCTCCTGCGTCGCGACGAAGACGCCGGTGACATTGACCGCGATCATCCGCTCATAGGTCTCGAACGGAATTTCCTCGATCGGTCCGCTTAGGCCTAGGCCGGCATTGTTGACGAGAATGTCGATGGCGCCGAAGGCCGCGACTGTCTGCGCCACCGCGGCGCGCACGGCCTGCGGCTTGCCGGCATCGGCCTCGATGGCGAGCGCCTTGCCGCCTGCCGCCTCAATCTCGGCGACGACCTGGTGCGCCTTGTCCGATGAGGCGCTGTAGGTGATGGCGACGGCGGCGCCGTCCGCGGCGAGCTTGCGGGCGATAGCGGCGCCGATCGAGCGCGAGCCGCCGGTGACGAGCGCGGCCTTGCCGGCGAGGGGAAGAGAATTCGACATGGTATGGCCTTTTCTTGACTTGGGGCTGGGTAGCCGGCGGCCAAGCCGACCGGCTGGTTGATGGAAGCGGCGCAACTCAGCCCTGGAGCTGCGCGATAAGCCCGGCACCGTCCGCGACGGTCCAGTGGTCGGTGATGCGGCCATCCCGGATGCGCATCACATCCATCACCGCGAAGCGGGTGGTGCGGCCGGTCGGCGCAATGCCGAGGAAGGCGCCGCGATGCGTGCCGTGATAGGTCTTGTAGGTCGAGACGAGATCGCCTTCGGCGACCTGGAGATGGACCTCCGCCCGCCAGTCCGGGAAAGCCGCGCGGAATGCCCGGTAGATCTCGCTTGTGCCGTCGCGGTCCGGACGGAAACCGCCGAAGGGCGTGTGATCGACATAGTCCGTGGCGAAGAGCTGCTCGAACACCGCGAAATCACCGTCGCGCTGCACCTCATCGAGCAGGCGGCGGATCACCGCTTTGTTCGCCTCCTCGCGGTTTCCGTTCCCAGCCGCCGCGGGCAGCGGCAGGAGCGCGCTGACGAGCCCGGCAATCGCCGTACGGCGCCCGAGGGAAGCGGCATTGGTCGGAGACGGCATGGTCTTCACTCCGGTCGGTTTCAATGGAGCGAAGATGGCGGGTTTATTCCGAGATGATTAGGCGATATTGATTTGATAGATTTTCAATTATCCCTTGAAAGATGCGATGGAGACCCTCGCCAACCTTGAGAGCTTCGCGCGCAGCGCGGAGCTCGGGAGCTTCTCGGAAGCCGCGCGCCGGCTGTCCCTGACGCCCGCCGCCGTCAGCCGCAATGTCGCGATGCTGGAGCGCAATCTCGGCGTGCGCCTGTTCCAGCGCTCGACGCGCAGGCTGACCCTGACCGAGGCCGGCGAGCGTTTCAGACAGGCGATCGGCGGCAACCTCGAAGCCTTGCAGGCCGCCATTGCCGAAGCGGCCTCCGGCGCCGCCGAACCCGCAGGCACGCTCAAGGTGAGCCTGAGTCCCACCTTCGGCACGACGCATATCCTGCCGCTGTTGCCGGATCTCCTGGCGCGCTATCCCCGCCTGCGCCCCGAATGGCATTTCGAGAACCGCCAGGTCGACCTCGTAGCCGAGGGCTACGACGCGGCGATCGGCGGCGGCTTCGATCTCGCTCCGGGCATCATCGCGCGCGCCCTCGCACCGGCCCACATCGTCGCCGTTGCTTCACCCGCCTACATGGCGGGGCGGACGGCGCCCGTGGACCCGGCTGGCCTCGGCCATCTCGACGGAATCGTCATGCGGTCGCGCAACTCCGGCCGCATCCGCCACTGGGCGATGCGCGACGCCGCCGGCACCGAGATGACGGCAATCCAACTTGAGAGCATCGTAGTCAACGATCCCATGGCGATGCGCGAGGCCGCGCGGCTCGGCCTCGGGATGGCGATGCTGGCGGTGCCCGACGTCCTGCCTGACCTCGAAAGCGGGGCGTTGATCCGTCTGCTGCCGCGCTGGTATGCCGATGCCGGTGCGATCTCGCTCTATTACGCGTCCCGCACCCTGTTGCCGGCCAAGACCCGCGTCTTCGTCGAATGCGTCGTCGAGGCATTCCGGAGGCAGAAATTTGCCGAACGCTTCGCCGGAAGCTTGGGTTAATCGCGGGTATGGAAAACCAGATAACCGTAAGACCATGGGCTGAAGCATTACCTTGCCCAGACCCAGACATCGATCGGGATGGAGAGCAGCGTCCGTTTGGCCTGCTGCCGATTCTGTGGAGCGCCAGTAGCGGACATTGCGACCTTGCCTGAAAGCTGACGTTCCAATGGAATGGGTCCTAAAGCAGCTTTTCGTCAGCGCCCCGAGGCCGTGTTCCCGAGGATGCCCATGCGGATCACGGTGACCCCGCCGTCGGCGAGTTCTGCCAGGCGCGCGAACCAGGACTGGACATGCGGGGTTCGATTATGTGCCTCGAAGTCGGCCTGGCTGGCGAAGATCTCTGTGAAGATGAAATGCCCGGGGGTCTCGCGGCTCTCCTGGAGAAAATAAAGCAGGTTGTTCGGCTCGGCGCGTACCTGCGCCACGAGCGGTAGCGTGATCGCGCGCAGGGCATCTTCCTTACCCGGCTTGGCGCGAACTTGGGCCACGACGGCATAAGCGTCGGCGGGAATGTCGGAATAGCGCACTCCATCAGCGTCTCGAGCCATGGCACCTACGGGGAGCGCGGCCGCGACCAATGCTGCCAGCAACGCGCGGAACGAGAACTTGCGGGGCATTGCCGATCTCCTTGCGCTCAGCGCGATGACAAGACCATCTTGCGCCGCGCCTCGAGCGCGCTGTCGAAGACCTGCTTGACCGGTCCCAGTGCCTGCACGAACTCGAGCTGCTCGCCTTCCGAGCCGGTGCAGTAGATCAAGCGCCACCCATCCGACTTGCCTTCGGTGATCCCGTTGGAATTGGCGTCCAGGGGGGCTGCGCGACGCTCGGCCTCATTCGCCACGGTCACGATGCGGTTCGCGCGGACGTTCGTCATGCCGCGCCGGCCGGATTCCGCTTCGAGGTCGGCGATGAACTGGTTGAAATCGACCTCGTCGCGGATGTGGAAGCAGATATGCATCATCCGCGGAAATGCAGGGCTCATGTGATCGAGCGGCTCGGCGAATGCTCGCGGCCCGCCCATCGGCTGGTTGGCATCGCGGTATTGCAGGAGCTCGATCACGACATTGTCGAACTGGATGAAGCGCACGTCGAGCCGCTGCGCGCCGCCGCGAAGGTCGGGAATACCCATCGTGCGTGGGTTGACGCCGCGGGCGCGTGCTTCGATCTCCTGGCCGGTCAGCAGCGTATTGTGGATCCGCTCGCCCTGGAAATCGCCATCGCGCATCACCTCGGTTCCACCCAGCACCTCCGTATAGAAGGTGAAGGCGCGTTCCATGTCCTGGACCGTGAGGCCGAAATGTTGAACGCCCTGCAGCCGCTGGCCGATCGATCGCTCGCCGGACTTGGCCGAGGCTGCACGCTGTCCCTGCGCGGCGGCCGGCGCTGTCATTCCGGTGACCGATGCCGCCAGCACCGTCCCCGCGGTCTTCAGCGCGTCCCGGCGATCAAGGCCACCTGGAATCTGTCCATGATTTTCCATCGTCCCTCTCCCTGAACTCGCTCCCGGGGGCGCTCTAGCCGCTGCCTCGCGCTGCAACTTCCCACGCCGGACGATGCAAACCCCGACCTCAGAGGCATACGGCACCGCGACCGGCACGTATTACAGAATCTTGCTCTTTTGCCGCGCCGAGCGCTTCGATGGTGATCGGATTTCCCAAATCTCGCCGGCCCTCCTGGCGACGTATCAGCGGCGCCCGCAACATGGCTTGGCTCGGCCTTCCTGACATGCCACCGATGGTATAATTTCGGGCCGCGATAGCGCGTCACGGCAGCCTGGAGCACGGGCGTTGAAAGTCGACGACGCCTGGAAGGGGATCGACAACGGCCCGTCGGGGGATGGCGCGGGCACGGGACTCGCGTCCTATCGGTCAAGTTATTCCCCGCACGTACCGCGTTACTGGAGCGACCATCTGATCGCGCCTGTCCGCACGATCGGTGCCGCAACGGCGACATCGCTCAAGATGAGCTACTGGTTCTCGACGATTGAGGATTCGCCACAGGAGGGCGACCCGACATTCGTCAGCGCTTCATTGCGAACGAGCCCTGCAACGGCCTGGCGCGACGCCGCCTCCTCGGGCCTGGTGTCGATGTTGCCGTTCGAAGGCGCGCAATGGCGCTTCGAGCAGCCGGTAAGCTTCGTGCAGTTCCATCTTCCTTTCGATCTGATGAGCATGGTTTGCGCTTCGCTGTTCGACAGGGAACTCACCCATGATCATCTGCGGATGCCCGCCGATGTGCAGGACGCCCAACTGGGCCGTCGGCTGGACCGCCTTCGGCATAGGGCCTCCTTGATCGAGCCGACAAACCTCCTTCTCGACAGCTGGGCGCTGATCCTCGCCGAAACGTTCTTGCGGCGGCTGTCGAGCCACGGCGAGCGAAACGCACACGGGCCGTTCGGCAAGCTCCCAGCCCGGGGCATCGCACGCGTCGTCGACTATATCGAGGATGGCATCGACCAGGACCTGCGGCTGCCTTCGCTCGCCGCTGTCGCGGGAATGAGCGTCTATCATTTTGCCCGCCGCTTTCAGGAAACGGTCGGCGTATCACCCTATTCCTACGTGCTGGTTCGACGCATTGAGCGCGCTCGCGCGCTGCTGCGCCGGAATGACCAGCGGCTCGTCGACATAGCGCTCGATTGCGGCTTCTCAAGCCAGTCGCACCTGACGACTGTCTTCCGCCAATGCCTCGGTGTCACCCCAGGAGAATATCGCCGGCGCGTTCAGGCATGAGAGGAGTGACGTGACTGTCCCCAAATGGCTTGGAGCCGCCCGCTTCGACAAGCCCCATAGCGCCAGATGATCGGTCACCGTTCGCGAGTCTCAAGTTTCCGGCTAGTTCATGCCGTCCGGCTGGCGCCAAGTCCAGACATTCGAGCGCTTCCGGAGAGCGGACATTCAGACCGCTATCTCGCGGAGATTCGCCAATCCACGGAATCCTTGGCCGACACGCTCAGCCTCGGCCAAAAATACGGTCAGGAGCCTGTCGGACTTCGGTGGCGCAATGCCTCGACGATAACCTTGAAGGCCGGGAGATTCTGGCGGCGGCTGGGATAGTAGAGGAAATAGCCGTCGAAGAAGGGCGACCAGTCGTCCAGCACCTGGACCAGCGTACCTGATGCGATCTGCCGCTCGACGATGTCGTCGGGGACGTAGGCGACGCCGTAGCCGTTCACCACCGCGTCGATCATGGCGTAGGAGTTGTTGAAGGTGAGCTGGCCGCTGACCCGAACGCGCAGTTCCTGTCCGTCCTTCTCGAACTCCCAGGCATAGAGCCCGCGGGCCGTCTCGTGGCGCATGTTGATGCAGACGTGCCGGACCAGATCCTGCGGATGTTTCGGCACGCCGTGAGCAGCGAGATAGCCGGGCGAAGCGACTGCAACCAGCCGCCAGTCCGGGCCGATCCGGACGGCGATCATATCCTTCTCGACGCTCTCGCCCAGCCGGACACCGGCGTCGAAGCCCTCCTCGACGATGTTGCGGAAGGTGCTGTCGAGGATCAGTTCGACATGGATGTCGGGATAGTCACTGAGGACCGGCTTCAGCTTTGGCCAGACGACGCTTTCGAGGGCATGATCAGAGAGCGTCAGCCGGATCGAGCCCCAGGGCTTGTCGCGCAGCGCCGACAGCGCCGCTATCTCGTCCTCGATCTCCGCGATCCGCGGGGTGATGGTCTGGAGCAGCCGCTCACCCGCGACCGTGGTCGCGACGTTGCGTGTCGTCCGGGCCAGCAGCCGGATGCCCATCCTCGCTTCGAGCTGCTTGATCGTGTGGCTGAGCGTCGATTGCGCCACGCCGATCTTCGCCGCGGCCCGGGTGAAGCTGTGCTCCTCGGCGACGACCTGAAACCACCGAAGCTGGTTGAGATCGGTCTTGTCCATGAGGCTTCCCGCGTTTCGGCACGGGTCAGATTAATCGACTGCATCGATTAGTGCATTCCAATTCCGACGGGTAATCGTTCGATAGCTGTCTCGCTAGTTTGCACTGCAACAACGCATGCAGGAGCGAACTGACATGACGGTTGCCGCCTTATCGAACGAAGGAAGCAAGCCGGCCGCCGCCTGGGGCGCCGTCCTCTCGATGGCGCTTTGCGTGGCGATGCTGATCGCCTCGGAGTTCATGCCGGTCAGCCTGCTGACGCCGATGGCGGAGGGGCTGCGCGCAACCGAGGGGCAGACCGGACAGGCAATCTCGATCAGCGGCCTCTTCGCGGTCGCAGCGAGCATGGCCATCACCACCGCCGCCGGGACGTTGAACCGCAAATGGGTTCTGGTCGCGATGACGGCCTTCATGCTCGTGTCGCTGATCCTGGTCGCGGTCGCGCCGAACTTCGCGGTGCTGATGCTCGGCCGGGCCTTGCTCGGCATCTGCATCGGCGGTTTCTGGGCACTGGCGACAGCCGTCATAATGCGCTTGGTTCCCGAGGCCGAGGTGCCTCGCGCCCTGGCGCTGATGTATGGTGGCCAGGCCATCGCGGCGGCCTTTGCCGCGCCCGTCGGCAGCTATCTCTGCGGCATCTTCGGCTGGCGTGCCGTGTTCTGGGCGCTGACGCCGATCGTCGCCGTCAACCTCGTCTGGCATCTGATCGCGCTGCCGTCGCTGCCCGCGCGCCAGCGGCAGGACGTCCGGACCATGTTCGGCCTGCTGAAGCGTCCGTATTTCCTGCGCGGCCTGATCGCGTCGATGCTCTCCTGGGGTTCGGCCTTCACGATGTTCACCTATCTGCGCCCATTCCTGGAGCAGGTGACGGGTGCAGATGTGACAACGCTCTCGATTCTGTTGCTGGCACTCGGCTGCGCCGGCTTCGTCGGCACCTGGGGGGCCGGCCGTTTCCTGAGCGGCAGCGTCGCACCTCTCTTGAAAGTCCCCACGCTGCTGATGGGCGGCTGCACCCTCGGTCTCATGCTGCTGGGCAGCTCGGTCGTCGCCGCGGGACTCTTCCTGGCGCTCTGGGGCGCGATGAACACCGCCATGTCGGTGATCTGGATGACCTGGATGTCGCGGAACGTGGACGATGCGCCGGAGGCTGCCGGCAGCCTGATGGTCGCGGCCATCCAGGCCTCGATCCTACTCGGAGCCGTCATTGGCGGGCTGTTGCTCGATGGCCTGTCGATCTTCGCGACCTTCGCGGGAAGCGTGGTCCTGGCCGCCATCGGCATCGCGGTGATCGGCGACGGTCGACGCCTGTTGAAATCGAAATGACCAGAAGAGCGAGGAGATAATGATGGACACCCCCGACACGACCATTCGCACCGCTCCGACCACACACATGGATCGACGCGAACTGATGAAACTGACCGGCGCCGGCGTAACGACCCTGGCGGCCGCGTCGCTCCTCAAGATCTCCAACGCAAAGGCTCAGAAAATGGCAACGGAATGGGACAAGACCTTCCCGAAGAGCGAAAATGTCGATCATCGGAAGGTCACCTTCAGGAACCGGTACGGCATCACCCTGATGGGCGATCTGTATCTGCCCAAGGACCAGGCCGATCGGCTGCTGGCGGCGCTTGCCGTCGGCGGTCCATTCGGCGCGGTGAAGGAGCAGTCGTCGGGCCTTTACGCGCAAACGATGGCCGAGCGCGGTTTCGTGACGCTGGCCTTCGACGCGTCCTTCACCGGTGAAAGCGGTGGCGAGCCGCGCAACGTCGCTTCGCCCGATATCAATACCGAAGATTTCAGCGCCGCCGTCGATTATCTCGGCCTGCACCCGTCGGTCGATCGCGAGCGGATCGGCGTCATCGGCATTTGCGGCTGGGGCGGCATGGCCTTGAACGCCGTCGCCGTGGACAAGCGGGTCAAGGCCGTCGTGGCCAGCACGATGTACGACATGACCCGCGTCATGTCGAAGGGCTACAATGACAGCGTGACGCTCGAACAGCGCACCCAGGCGCTGGAGCAGATGAGCCGGCAGCGTTGGGACGACGCCGCCAATGGAATCCCGGCCTACCAGCCGCCGTACAACGATCTGAAGGGTGGCGAGGCGCAGTTCCTGGTCGACTATCACGACTACCACCGGACGCCGCGCGGCTACCATCCGCGTGCGGTCAACTCGGGCAATTCCTGGACCCGGACGACGCCACTGTCGTACATGAACATGCCGCTCCTGACCTACATCCAGGAGATCGCGCCGCGCCCGATCCTGTTGATCCACGGCGAAAAGGCTCACTCGCGCTATTTCAGCGAAACCGCCTACGCGGCGGCCGCGGAGCCGAAGGAGCTCATGGTCATCCCGGGCGCCAACCACGTCGACCTCTACGACAAGCTGAACGTGATCCCGTTCGACAAGCTGACCAGCTTCTTCAACCGGCATCTGGCTGCGTGAGGAAGGTCGAGGATCGAGGGAGGGACATCGAATGAGATGCGGGCAGGCGAGGCTGTCGCGTCGCATGGTGCTGGCGAGCGCTGCCACCAGCCTCGCTGTTCACTCCATTGCTCGCGCGCAGACCAACACAGCCTCGCCAAGGAAAGGAACCGCCATGCGCCTTCGATTTGCCTTCGCGGATCAGGAGTTCACGGCGACGCTGGAGGACAATCCCACCGCGCGGAACCTGTTCTCCCTGCTGCCGCTCGATCTGACGATCGGCGACTATGCGACCAACGAGAAGATCGCCTATCTGCCGCGCAAGCTCACCGAGGACGGCAGCGGCCGCTTCGACAATGAGGCGACCGGCGACCTCTGCTACTATGCCCCCTGGGGCAACCTCGCGATGTTCCACGGTTCCTACCGCTGGTCGCGCGGCTTGATCCGGCTCGGACGCCTGGACGGGAATACCGCACCGCTGCTGGTGCGCGGCGAGCACAAGCTGCGTGTCGAGATCAATCCCTGAATGCCCCGGAACCTCGGGCCAGTACGCGCGTCATCACGATTGTCCTCTCACGATAACTTGCTCAGGCGAAGCTTGTGTTCTGCCGCGCGGAAGCGCTGCATAGCCTCGATCAGAGCCTCGCTGTCGCATGCCACAGACGGTCCCGGAATATCCGGGTCGCGAAGAAGGAGATGCTGATGACCACCCTCGTCGTGAATGGGACGGAGCGCCGCTACGACGGCGACCCCGAGATGCCGCTGCTCTGGTATCTGCGGGATGAGCTTGGTCTGACCGGCACCAAGTTCGGTTGCGGCGTCGCAGCCTGCGGAGCATGCACCATTCACCTCGACGGAATGGCCGCCCGCGCCTGCCAGACGCCGATCTCGGCGGCAGCTGGGCTCTCGGTCACCACGATCGAAGGACTGTCTCCTGACGGCAATCATCCCGTGCAGGCTGCTTGGCGCGACCTCAACGTCTCCCAGTGCGGCTATTGTCAGCCGGGCCAGATCATGCAGGCCAGCGCTCTGCTGAAAGAGACACCAAATCCGAGCGACGAGGACATCGATGGTGCGATGAGCGGCAACCTTTGTCGCTGCGGAACCTATCCGCGTATTCGCGCTGCCATCAAACAAGCTGCCAAGGGAGTGCGCCTATGACGGAGCATGTTCCCAATCCGAGCGGCACTCTCGCCAATGTCAGTCGGCGGAATCTGCTGCAGGGCATAGGCGCCGGCGTTTTCGTGCTCGCCGCGGGCCTGCCCACCGCAACGCCGGCGCAGGACAAGAAGTTCGGCGCCGATGGAATGCCGAATGGCTGGCGCGACGATCCGGCGGTCTTCATCGCCCTGGCCGAGGACGGCACCGTTACCATCACCTGCCATCGCTCCGAGATGGGACAGGGCGTGCGCACCTCGCTCGCAATGGCGGTCGCAGACGAACTCGAGGCCGACTGGGCTCGGGTGCGGGTCACGCAAGCCTGGGGCGACGAGGAGCGCTTCGGCAATCAGGACACGGATGGATCGCGCAGCCTGCGCCACTGGTTCATGCCGATGCGCCGCGCCGGCGCGGCCGCGCGCGCTATGCTGGAGCAGGCGGCGGCGAAGCAATGGGGCGTCGCGATCGCCGAGGTGCGCGCCGGCAATCACGCCGTGGCTCATGCCGCCAGCGGGCGCAGCCTGAGCTATGGCGCGCTTGCCAAGGCTGCGTCGGCTCTGCCGGTACCCGATCGCGGCAGCGTCCGGCTCAAGCCGGCCGCCGCCTTCCGCTATATCGGCAAGGACACGATCGGCCTCGTCGACAATCAGGGCATCACCACGGGCAAGGCGGTCTACGGCATCGATGCCCGTCTCGATGGCATGCTGTTCGCCGTCGTCGCCCGGCCGCCGGTCTATGGCGGCAAGGTCGCGTCCCATGATGCGTCTGAGGCTCTGAAGGTGCCGGGCGTGGTGAAGGTCATCACCATCGATCCTCCGGCGATCCCATCCGAATTCGAGCCGCTCGGCGGGGTCGCCGTGATCGCCCGCAACAGCTGGGCCGCCATCAAGGGCCGCGAGGCACTGAAGGTGACCTGGGAGGACGGGCCGAACGCCGTCTATTCCTCCGACAGCTACCGCGCCCGCCTCAGCGAGGCAGCGAGCAAGCCTGCCAAGGTCGTCCGCAATGAAGGCGACATCGAGCGCGCCTTGACCGGAGCGGCCAAGCGCGTCACGGCCGAGTATTACATTCCGCATCTCGCCCAATCGCCGATGGAGCCGCCGGCGGCGCTGGTCCGCATTGTCAATGGCGAAGCCGAGGCATGGGCCTGCAGCCAGGCCCCGCAGGTGACCCGTGCGCGCCTTGCAAAGCGGCTCGGCCTGCCGGTCGAGAAGGTCAAGGTCAACATCACCCTGCTCGGCGGCGGTTTCGGGCGCAAATCCAAGCCCGATTTCGTCATCGAGGCCGGAATCTGCTCGCAAGCGATGGACGGGGCGCCGGTCAGGCTGATGTGGACGCGCGAGGACGATCTCCACCACGGCTACTATCACACGGTATCGGTCGAGCGGCTGGAAGCCGGGCTCGACGGCTCCGGCAAGGTGACAGCCTGGCTGCATCGAAGCGCAGCTCCGACGATCGGTTCGATCTTCGCACCGGATCCCAAGCATGAATTGCCTTTCGAGCTGGGGATGGGGCTGGTCAATCTGCCCTTCGACATTCCGAACATCCGGGCCGAGAACCCGGAAGCGCCCGCCCATGTCCGCATCGGATGGTACAGGGCCGTCTCGAACATCCCTCATGCCTTCGCGGTGCAATCCTTCGTCGCCGAGCTCGCCCACGCGGCCGGCCGCGATCCGAAGGACTTCTTGTTGGAGCTGATCGGTCCGGCGAGGCTGATCGATCCAACCAGAATTGGAGATACCTGGAACCATGGCGAGAATCCGCAGCGCTATCCGATCGATACCGGACGCCTGCGGCGTGTGATCGAAGCTGCGGCACAGGGGATAGGCTGGGGACGCAGCTTGCCCAAGGGCAGCGGGCTCGGCATCGCCGGTCACTACAGCTTCGTCAGCTATATCGCTGTCGCAGTGGAGGTCACCGTGAGTGAGCGCGGGAGGCTCGCGATCCCGCGTGTCGACATCGCGATCGATTGCGGGCCGGTGGTCAATCCGGACCGTGTCCGCTCGCAAATGGAAGGCGCCGTCATCATGGGCGCCGGCATCGCGAGCTCAGCCGAGATCTCCTTCAGGAATGGCCGCGCCGAACAGGATAATTTCGATACCTACGAGCTGACGCGAATGGATTCGGCGCCGCGGGATATTCGGGTGCATCTCCTGCCTGCGGGCGATTTTGAGCGCCCGCTTGGCGGCGTCGGTGAACCGGGCTTGCCGCCCGTTGCGCCAGCAATCGCCAACGCCGTGTTCGCCGCAACCGGCAAGCGGATCAGGCAACTGCCGATCCGCGATCAGCTCGGCGCCTGATTAGCTTTGCCTCACAGGCTCGCCCGTAGTCGGGCGAGCCTGAAGAATCATGGGAGCGTCTCGCGAAGCGCATGTCGAGACGAGATGCGCCAGGAGCCGACGTTGAGCGCTTGCCCGGAAGCGGACGTTCGCCGCGGTGCAGCAAACGAGCCTCAGTACGGCCCGATCCACGTTCACGGTCAGAACCATGCGAGGATCATATCAGTTGCGTAGTTTTCGGGCCGGTCGCGGTATCGACCATCGAGAGATCGTCGGGCCGCATCTCAGTTCGTCGACAAGGCTCGCTCAAGTAGCGCGAGGACACCTGCACTGTCGACGCCATCGATCCACTGCGCATTCGGCGCGCGGCCGCTGACGCCAAGGAGGTCGATCACAGTCATGCCCATCGTCAGCTCGGAGCGATGTTCGATCGCAATATTGACGCAGTGCCCGCTGAACAGCTCTGGCGCGAGCAGGTAAGCGACGACACACGGGTCCATGATGGCCGTCTGATCGGGTCTGAGGGGCGGCACTGGGAAATCCGCGCGTCCAGCCGTCCATCCCGCTCTGTCCATGAAAAGCGCTGGCGTCGCGAAACGGGTTGACCAGCGGGCGGGAACAGCCGGCTCGAACCGCAATGTCGGCGCGCCCGGCTGCGTGGCAGATAGCTCTGGCGTTCCGCTCAGCTTGGGCGACATCGATATTGCCGGCAACCGTGGTGATTCCGAGGATATCCAGCGCTTCCGGTGCATTCAGCGCCATGAACAGCGCAATCGCATCGTCACAGAGAGACTAGGCAAAGCAAGAGCTTGCAGCCACCCGAGTGGTACACAGTGGCTCTCTTGTGGCTCAACGTGCGAGCGGCTGCTAGCGTCCGACACCTCGGCATCGAGATTCATGATGCTTTGATCCTGTCAGAGCAGACGGACCTGTAACCGTCCCAGCACGACGGGTAACCGTCGCGCTGGAACCTTTGAACCTTTGCCCCGTAAACACAGGGCTCGGATTTCTACAAACGCTCAATCCACGAAATGAGCGCACGCGGCCGTAGACCAATCGCTGCTCCTGGCGCAGCCTTCAGCCCGGTACCTGCCGTCGGACACGCACTTCCCGCTTGTCGAAGAAGGCTTCGCATGCCTCGGCAACACGCTCGATGGCAGCATCATCCAGGTCTAGATGGGTGACCCAGCGCATGGTGCCGTACCGCCCACTGACGGCAATCCCGCGGCTGCGCAGGAACGCGGCGAAGGCGGCGGTGTCGAAGTCCTTGGGTGCCAGGAACACCATGTTCGTACGGGCCGGTCCGGCGCCGAGCTCAGGGTAGCGCATCAGCACCTCCGACAGGGCCGCGGCGCGCCGGTGATCCTCGGCGAGGCGCGAGACGTTGTGCTCCAGCGCGTAGATCGCGGCCGCGGCGATCACGCCGGTCTGGCGCATGCCGCCACCCAGCATCTTCCGGATGCGCCGGGTCTTCTCGATGAAATCCCTGGGGCCGACGAGGATCGAGCCGATCGGGGCTCCGAGCCCCTTGGACAGGCATAGCGAGACCGTGTCGAACTGCCCGGCGATCCAGGCCGCGTCCCGGTTGCTCGCCGTCGCGGCGTTCATCAGCCTGGCGCCATCGAGATGGATGGTAAGACCGCGCGAGCGGGCGAGCCCGGTCGCGGCCTCCAGATAGGCATCAGGCAGGGGAAGGCCGTTGAACGTGTTCTCCAGCGCCAGCAGCCGCGTGATCGCGAAATGGAAATCGTCCGGCTTGATCGCATTGGCGATGGCGTCGAGCGCGATCGTTCCGTCAGGCTCGTTGGGCAAAGGCTGCGGCTGGATCGAGCCCAGTACGGCCGCGCCGCCGCCTTCCAGGCGATAGGTATGGGCCATCTGGCCGACGAGGTATTCTTCGCCGCGGCCGCAATGGGCCATCAGCGCGGCAAGATTGGCCTGCGTGCCGGTCGGGAAGAAGAGACCGGCTTCCTTGCCCAGCCGCTCGGCGCTCATCGCTTCCAGCCGCTTGGTGGTCGCGTCGTCGTCATAGACGGCGTCGCCAACCTCGGCCGACGCCATGGCGGCCCTCATCCCCGCATCGGGGCGCGTCACGGTATCCGAACGGAAATCATCCACGATCATTCGACTAGGTCCTCATTGCCGCGCGTTGGCCTCATCGGAAGCGATCCGGCGCGGTTTGCGAAAGGTCGCCCTCAGCACTCCGGCAGGTTGACGGCGAGGCCGCCGAGGCTGGTTTCCTTGAAGCGCTCGTTCATGGCTTCGCCGGTCTGGCGCATCGCCTCGATGCAGTTGTCGAGCGGCATGAAATGCGAGCCGTCGCCGCGCAAGGCGAGCGAGGCGGCTGCGACTGCCTTGATCGCGCCGATGCCGTTGCGCTCGATGCAGGGCACTTGAACCAGCCCCGCCGCAGGGTCGCAGGTCATGCCGAGATGGTGTTCGAGGGCGATCTCGGCGGCGTTCTCGACCTGCTCGGGCGAGCCGCCGAGCACGGCGCAGAGCCCGGCCGCCGCCATCGCGGCAGCTGAGCCGACCTCACCCTGGCAGCCGGCCTCGGCGCCGGAGATCGAGGCGTTGTGCTTGATCAGCCCGCCGATCGCCGCGGCGGTCAGCAGGAAATCGGCGATCTTCTCCGGATCCGCCCCGACGCAGTGGTCGAGATAATAGCGCAGCACCGCGGGCACGACGCCGGCCGCCCCATTGGTCGGCGAGGTCACCACCCGGCCGCCGGCGGCGTTCTCCTCGTTCACGGCCATGGCATAGACGCCGAGCCAGTCCGAGGTCGCGTGAGGCTGGGCGCGATTGCTCTGCCGCTCGGCCTCCAGCTGCCGATGGATCTTCGCGGCCCGGCGACGCACGCGCAAACCACCGGGCAATTCGCCCTCCTGGCTCAGGCCCCGCTCGATGCAGCCGTTCATCACCGACCAGAGCCGGGCAAGGCCATTGTCGACCTCGTCCGCCGGCCGCAGATGGATTTCGTTGGCGCGCTTCATCTGGGCGATCGAGAGCCCGCTCTCGCGCGCCATGCGCAGCATCGTCGCCGCATTGGCGAATGGATAGGGCCAGGACGACGCCGTGGCGGCAGCTTTCGGTGCCCCGCGCTCCTGCGCCGTCACGACGAAGCCGCCGCCGATCGAGTAATAGGTCTCCGAGAGCAGCTCGGCCCCGGTGGAATCGCAAGCGTGGAAGACGAGCCCGTTGGCATGGCCGGGCAAGGGCGGCCCGTAATCGAAGACGATGTCGACGGCGGGGTCGAAGGCGAGCGGCAGCAGGCCGTCGAGGTGCAGGAGATGCGTCGTGCCAAGTTGGGCGAGCTGGCGTTCGGCCTCGTCCGGATCGAGCTCGGCCGGGACCCAGCCGAGCAGGCCGAGCGCGACCGCCCGGTCCGTGGCGTGACCCTTTCCGGTGAAGGCGAGCGAGCCGTACAGCGTCGCCTTCACCGCCGCCGCCCGGTCGCGCGACGGATGCCGGCGCAGCAGGTCCAGGAAATGCCCCGCCGCCGTCATCGGCCCCATCGTATGCGAGGATGACGGGCCGATCCCGATCTTGAAGACGTCGAACACGCTCAGGAACATCAAACGCCTCCAACCGAACGCGATCCTACACATTCGGCGAACACCGGCTATCTCTGCGACGGCTGCCGCGCTTCAGACCGAGATCGCCATGCCGTCGCGCTGCGGATCGGCTCCGCCCGAGCACAGGCCGTCGACGATCCCGATCGCATGCAGTGCGGCGAAAGGGAACGTCTGGGCCGAGCGCCTGACATCGTAACCGGCGGCGGTGAGCTCCTCGCTGACGCTGCGGCGAATGCGGTTGGAAATGTCGATCGCATTCGAGACCGCCATGATCCGCGGCGCTGCGACGGCCTCGAAGGGCGACATGCCGAAATCGATCATGTTCATGATCCCCTGCGCCACCGCCGGCGCGACATAGCTGCCGCCCGGCGCGCCGATGACGATGCGCGGCGTCTGCCCGTCGAAGACGATGGTCGGCGCGGCGGAAGAGGCGCGGCGCTTGCCTGGCGCGATCGACGCCGCCCGCCCGGGACGCGGGTCGAAGCGGCTCATCGTGCCGTTATAGATGAAGCCGAGCCCGTCGGAGATGGCGCCGGAGGGGCTGCCCAGCGTATGGGTGAGCGCGACCGCGTTGCCGTCCCGGTCGATCACCGAGACATGGGTCGTCTCGCGCTGCGAGCGGTCCAGCCTCTTGATCTCGGCGCGCTCGCCGCGCCTGATTGCCTCGGCCTGTTCGGCGGCATAGTCCTGCGAGATCAGCCGCTCGACGGGGACGTCGACATAGGCCGGGTCGCCCATGAAGCGGTCCTTGTCGATGGTCATGCGCTTCATCGCCTCGGCGAGCAACGTGATGTGCGCGGCGCTGCCATGCTTCAGCGCGCCGAGGTCGAAATTGTCGAGGATGTGCAGGATCTGCAGCATCGACATGCCGCTCGCCGGCGGCGGCGAGGTCGAGATCCGGCGGCCGCGATAGGAGCCCCAGATCGGGCTGGCGACGGAAAGCTCATAGGCCGAAAAGTCGCGCTCGCTCAGCAACCCGCCCTGCGCGGCGAAATCCGCGGCCATCCTCGCCGCCAGGGCGCCATGGTAGAAATCGTCCGGGCCGCTTCTGGCCAGGTGCTCCAGCGTCGCGGCGAGATCGGGATTGGCGAGGATGTCGCCAGGGCGCTTCGGGCTGCCGTCCGGCCGGAAGAACACCTCGCGCCCCGTCCGGCTGTAGCGCAGCTTGTCACCGGTGTTGACCTCGCCGCCGCTGCTCTGGTCCTGGGTCCAGAACCAGTGCATGTGCGGCCGCACCAGCACGCCGGCGCGCGCCTGCCGGATCGCCGGAGCCATGATGTCGGCCCAGTCCATCGTGCCGAACTGCGCAAGCGCATGGGCATAGCCCTTGATGCTGCCCGGCGTGCAGACGGCGAGATGGCCGAACTCGTTGATGGCGCCCTTGAGCAGGAAAGCGAAGCCGTCCCGCGTCTGACCCTGCAGATGCGGCAGCCACATCTCCGGTGTCGCGGCGAGCGGGGCCCTGGCGTAGAACTCGACGATCTCATGCACGCCGCGGCGCGGCATGTAGACCTGCATCGAGCCGAAGCCGCCGATGCCGCACATCAGCGGGTCGACCACGCCCTGCATGAAGGCGCAGGCGATGGCGGCATCGATGGCGTTGCCGCCGCGCTCCAGCACCTCGGCGCCGGCCTCCACCGCTTCCGGCTGCGGCGCGACGATCATCGCGTTCTTCATCGTCACCATCTGCGGCGCTCCTTGTCTTTACGGTTTGGCCAACGTCGCGCGGCGCTAGAGCTGCAGGACCAGCCTGTCGCCATCGACCGCCAGCGGGGCGCCGTTGGCGGCGGAGGAGGCGATCAGTGCGTCACGCTCGGCGGGTTCGTCCTGGACCGAACGCAGGATCGTTCGGTCGTCCTGGTCGCGCCGGACGAAGGACAGCGTCAGGTGCCGGATCGCGCGCTCGGCGATCTCGGCCTGCATGATCATGCCGACCCAGTCCGGATGCGGCTTGCTGTCATGCGCGTAGAGGAAGGAGAAGTTGCCGCCGCCATAGACGATCGGCCGCCCGGCATGGAGCTCCAGCGGCAGGATCATGTGCGGCCCGTGGCCGAGGACGATGTCGGCCCCGGCGTCGATTGCGGCATGGGCGAACTGGCGCTGGTACTGCAACACCTCGCGCCGGTAGCCCCAGTGGAACGAGCCGACGACGATATCGGCCTGCGCCTTCAGTTCCGCGACGGCTTTCGAGACCTCGGCGAGCGACGCCGGGTCGGCCCAGGTCACCACCTCCGGCGGGACGCCGGGGCGGGTCCGCGCCGCCTGCTGCTCGTATTGCGGGCGATAGGCGGTGTGCGCCTTGAGCACGGCGACGCCGGGTTGGCCGGCCTTGGCCTCATGCCCGTCAGGCCAATACACCGCCGTCCGCTGCAGGAAGCCGTAGCGCAGCCCGTTCCGCTCGACGACGACCGCGCGATAGGCTGAAGCCCGGTCCAGCCCGGCGCCGACCGAGGCGATCCCGGCCTCGGCGAGCGTTGAGAGCGAGGAGGCGATCGCCTCCGCGCCGATATTGACGTTGTTGGCGGTCCCGACCACCTGCAGGCCACCAGCCTTCAGCAGCGCGGCCGCCGTCGTCGGGACGTAGAAGCCCCGCTTCTCGGCGGCACCATCGGCACCGTCGAACAGGCAGCACTCCAGATTGGCGAACACCATGTCCGCCTGCGCCAATTGCGGGCCGACGACGTCGAAGATCCGGGAGGGGTTGGCGACACCTTTGAGATTGATGTCGCCGAGCAGGTGGAGAGAGTGGCGCATGGGGTGTCAGTTCTTCTCGACTTCCCAGAGCAGCGGCGCGCTGAAGACGTTGGACGAGAAGCCCTTGACGCTCTTGCGGTTGGCGCCGGCGGTGATCGTGCTGAACAGCGGGATCAGCGGAACCTGCTCGATCATCGCCGTGTGCAGCTGGTCGAACAGCTTCTGGCGTTCCGCGCTGCGGGTTTCGTTGGTGACCTCCGCAAGTGCATCGATCGCCGCCTTGTCCTCCCAGACCTTGCGCGGCTGCGCGTCCTTCGGGCCGACGATCGCCTCGTAGTTGAGCGCGGGGTCCATCCGGCTCGAATAGCTGAAGGCCATGATCTGGTAGTTGCCGCTCTGCCAGCGATCGGTCTGGACGCCCCATTCGAGCACCTCGACCTCGGCCTTGATGCCGGCGCTCTGCAGCATCGACTGCAGCACGATGGCGGTGTCGAAATTCGCCTGGTTGCGCTTGTTGGTGATGATCTTGAGCGTCTCGCCCTTGTAGCCGGCTTCCTGCAGCAGCTTCTTCACGCGGGCGGGATCGTGCTGGAAGCCCTTCTTCTGCACATCGCCGTGGAAGGGCGAGGAGACCGGGACGACCGAGTTGTTGGGCGTGGTGAGGTCATAGGTGACGCTGCCGACGAGTTCCTCCTGGTTGATCGCCGCCGCGATCGCCTGGCGCAGCTTGACATTCGACAGCAGCTTGTCGCGCGTCTGCAGGATGAAGGTCGTCGAGGACAGGCCCGGCTGAACCGAGATGGCGACGTTCGGGTTCGCCTTGAGCTCGTTCGCCTCCGAATAGGAAAGCTTCGTCATGATATCGATGTCGCCACGGGCGAAGGCCGCCTTGGCGGTGGCCGGGTCGCTGATCACGAGGAAGCGGACCTCGTCCACCAGCGGGCGCTTGCTGCCGACATAGCCGTCCGGCTTGCCGCCGAGATTCGCGTACTGGTCGAAGCGGGTCATGCTGACGAATTCGCGCTGGCGCCATTCGGCCAGCTTGAACGGCCCGGTGCCGATCGGCTTGTCCCAGCTGCCGTCCGGCTTCAATGAGGATCGATGCGTGATCGCGGTCATGCCGCAATCGCTGCGCGCGATATTGGCGAGGAACAGGGAGGACGGTTCGTTGATCCGGATCGCGACGGTCAGCGGGTCGACCGCCGTGACGCTTTCGATCTTCAGGCCGATCTCGCCGTTGAAATCGGTCAGGCAACGCCAGCCGGTCTTCGGATTCAGATAGCGATTGAAGCTCCAGACGACGTCCTCGGCGCTCAGCGTCTCGCCATTGTGGAATTTCACGCCCGAGCGGAGCTTGAAGGTATAGGTCAGCCCGTCCGGCGACACCGCGACGCTTTCGGCAAGGAGCGGCTTGACCAGGCCCTTCGCATCATAGCCGACGAGGCCTTCGACCATGTGCAGCACGACGCCGTCGGTATTGCCGTCGCGGTTGACGCCGGGATCGGTGCTGCGGATGTCGGCGTCGAGATAGGCCCTGAGCGTGGCGGCGCCTGCCGGCCCTGCCGCGAAGCCGAGCCCGATGATGGCCACGGCGATTGCCTGCGATGTCTTGCGCATGATCTTCCCTCGTTCTTGGTTATCGGGATGGTGACGGTTCAGGCCGAGGCCATCGCCTCGTCGTTTTCGGCGCGCCTCCAGAACAGGCGCACGCCGCCATCTTCAGTGCTTTCCAGCCCGGGCACGGCCGAGAGCAGCTTTCTGGTGTAGGGGTGCTGGGGATTGTCGAAGATCTGGTCGCGGGTGCCTTCCTCGACGATGCGGCCGTCCTGCATGACGACGACGCGATC